>NZ_JAIXHZ010000178.1:0-20649 GCF_043392705.1 Dysgonomonas sp. Shenzhen-Wh21 | reverse complement strand
TGCGGTTATCTTTGTGTCTTTAAATCCATAATTTTTAACCATAAAAAGGAGATTATGTCCACATACACAGAAGATAACCGCAAGATCACTACTCGCCGCCTGATAGAAATGAAACAGCGTGGCGAAAAAATTTCAATGCTTACAGCGTACGATTTTTCAATGGCATCTATTATCGATCAGGCAGGAATGGATGTTATCTTGGTTGGTGACTCCGCCTCTAATGTAATGGTTGGTAATGTTACTACTCTTCCGATGACATTGGAGCAAATGATTTATCATGGGCGTTCTGTCATGAATGCAGTTAAACGATCATTGGTTGTCGTTGATATGCCATTCGGTACAGTGTCAGGTAACCCATTAAAATCTCTGGAATATGCTATCCGCATGATGAAAGAAACCGGAGCGGATGCTATTAAGGTAGAAGGTGGCGAAGAAGTTATCTCGGATATCAAGAAGATAATCGATGCCGGTATTCCAGTAATGGGGCACTTAGGGCTTATGCCACAATCTATAAATAAATATGGGACTTATAATGTGAGAGCAAAAGATCAGTCGGAAGCAGATAAACTACTAAAGGATGCTCTTAAACTTCAGGAAGTAGGTTGTTTTGGTGTCGTATTAGAAAAAATTCCTGCCGAACTGACAAAAGAAGTTACGTCAAAACTATCAATTCCTACCATAGGTATAGGGGCGGGACCTCATGCCGACGGACAAGTTTTGGTGGTACATGATATGCTTGGAATAAATAAAAATTTCTCTCCTAAATTCTTACGCCGTTATGCAGATTTACATTCTGTAATGACTGAAGCCGTTCAGAATTATATCAAAGATGTGAAGACTTCTGATTTTCCGAATGAGAATGAAAGTTATTAGAGCGTGATCTCTGTTACAGAGTATAGCTGATCTATTAAATATTATAATATCTATAAAAGGAGTTGAGAATAAATGAAGGTTTGTATTGCAGAAAAACCAAGTGTTGCAAGAGAGATAGCAAGTATTTTAGGCGCGAATGCTCGTAAAGACGGCTATTTTGAGGGCAATGGCTATCAGGTAACATGGACCTTCGGACACTTTTGTACACTCAAAGAGCCTCACGAATACACCCAGGAGTGGAAAAAATGGTCTCTATTCGTGTTGCCAATGATTCCACCTCGTTTTGGTATAAAGGTTATTGATAATGATGGTGTTAAGAAGCAGTTCTCAGTTATTGAAACCTTGATTTCTCAAGCAGATGAGGTTATAAACTGTGGAGATGCCGGACAGGAAGGAGAACTAATTCAACGTTGGGTATTGCAAAAAGCTCAATGCAAAGTTCCTGTAAAACGTTTATGGATATCATCATTAACAGAAGATTCTATACGCGAAGGGTTTAATAATCTTAAAGAAGAGCAGGTCTTCGATAAGCTTTATGAAGCCGGATTGTCCAGAGCAATAGGCGATTGGCTGTTAGGTATGAATGCAACCCGGTTATATACTGTAAAGTATGGACAAAATAGATCTGTACTGTCTATCGGACGAGTGCAAACACCTACATTGGCACTTATTGTCAACCGTCAACTGGAGATTGAGAACTTTAAGCCTGAACCTTATTGGGAGCTAAAAACAGTATATAGAGAAACAACATTCTCTGCAACTAAAGGACGGTTTCTGGTAAAAGAAGAAGGTGAAAAGTTTCTTGAAGAAATAAAACAAGCTGATTTTGAGGTAACGGATGTATCAGTAAAGAAAGGGGAGGAGGCGCCACCGCGCTTGTTTGACCTTACTGCTCTACAGGTAGAATGTAATAAGAAATACGCCTTCTCCGCAGAAGATACATTAAAGACGATACAGTCGTTGTATGAAAAGAAACTGGTGACATATCCTCGTGTCGATACTACATTCCTTAGTGATGATATTTATCCTAAAATTCCAGCCATCCTCCGTGGAATAAGTGGCTATGAAGAACTTGTGAAGCCTTTATTGGCAGCAGCAAAGATTCCGAAATCAAAAAAGGTTTTTGATAATAGTAAAGTTACCGATCACCATGCTATTATACCTACCGGTGTAAGGGCGAATGCGATAGCCGGTAACGAACAAAAGGTTTATGATCTTATAACAAGGCGTTTTATTTCAGCTTTTTATCCAAATTGTAAAATAGCAACTACGACCGTTCTGGGTGAAGTAAATAAAATAGAATTTAAGGTAACGGGCAAACAAATTCTGGAACCCGGCTGGCGAGTAGTATTTGAAAAGCAAGCAGAAAATCAGGATGAAAAAGAAGAGGATGCCGATGATAACATACTGCCTGCTTTTGAAAAAGGAGAATCGGGGCCTCATATCCCTGCCTTGAACGAAAAGTGGACTCAGCCACCTAAATATTATACCGAAGCAACTTTATTGCGGGCGATGGAAACGGCCGGAAAACTTGTTGATGATGACGAGTTACGTGATGCCCTAAAAGAAAATGGTATAGGTCGTCCTTCTACACGGGCAGCAATAATAGAAACTTTGTTTAAACGGAATTATATCCGTAAGGAACGAAAGAATCTGTATGCTACTCAAACAGGGGTTGAGCTTATTGGTACAATCAAAGAAGAGCTGCTCAAATCAGCCGAACTAACCGGGATCTGGGAGAAAAAGTTACGTCAGATAGAACGAAACGAGTACGATCCTCGTCAGTTCATTGACGAGCTCAAGCAAATGCTAATAGAGATTGTAGCCAATGTGAAAAATGATTGGGGAACGACTATTACAATACAAGAAGCCGTAAAAGAAGAGGCTAAATCAACAAAGAAACCTGCGAAGGAGAAGAAAAGTGCTGAGAAAAAAGGAACACCAAAGCCTAGGAAAGAGAAGAAAACCGAATCTAAAAATAGCGAGCCTCTATCTTGTCCGTTGTGCAAAGTCGGTAAAATATTGAAAGGGAAAACTGCTTACGGATGTTCTGAGTGGAAACAGGGCTGTACCTTCCGTTTGACCTTTGATGAAGTTGGTGATAGTTTGACTGATGATGAACTAAAAGCAATATTTGAAACGAAATATAAATCTTAGCTATTTTTGTGAAAGTCACATATAAAAAGAAAGAGCTATCATTCAATGATAGCTCTTATTTTTACCTTAAGTTTTAATTACTTTTTCTTATCTGCAGCAGCTTTGTCTTTGCAACAAGCTTTTTTCTCTCCGTCTTTTGTACAAGCTTTTTTGTCGGCAGCAGCTTTGTCTTTACAGCATGCTTTCTTTTCTCCGTCTTTAGTACATTCTGTTTTAGATTTAGGACAATCTTTTTTAGGTGCTTTGTCTTGAGCCATTACACTTGTTGATGCAATTAAGGCTAAACACATAATTGCCGACATGATCATTTTTTTCATACTTTGTACGCTATTAAGTGAATATTAATATTTTCGTTTGGATACAAATATAGTAGCAAATCAAATAGAATTTAATTAACTAAAGTTAAATTTGATAATCAAATACAGTAACTATTCCTAATTAATATTCAAAACGACCAAATTCACTATCGATAAGTAACTCTGTCTTGTCCGACTTCTCAACGTATCCCACGATCTGAGTATCGATGCCGAAAGATTTTGATATATCAATTACAGCCTCGGCATATTCCGAAGGTAAGTATATTTCCATACGATGCCCCATATTGAATACTTTGTACATTTCTTTCCAGTCGGTTCCCGATTGTTCCTGTATCAGTTTAAATAAAGGCGGCACAGGGAACAAGTTGTTCTTTGTTATCTTTACTTTATCTACAAAGTGGAGAACCTTTGTTTGTGCTCCTCCCGAACAGTGTACCATACCATGTATTACCGGGCGTAATTTATCCAGTATCTGTTTTATAACAGGAGCATAAGTACGAGTCGGAGATAGAACCAGTTTACCGGCATCAATTCCTAATCCTTCAATCATATCCGTTAACTTCATATTGCCTGAATAAACCAAATTGCTAGGAATAGACGAATCATAACTTTCCGGGTACTTGGTTGCCAAATAGTTCGCAAACACATCATGGCGGGCAGATGTTAATCCGTTACTACCCATACCGCCATTATACTCTTTTTCGTATGTGGCTTGTCCGTATGAGGATAGGCCGACAATCACATCACCATCCTGTATATTATCGTTAGAAATTACATCCGATTTTTTCATGCGACAGGTAACCGTACTGTCTACTATTATTGTACGTACGAGGTCGCCTACATCGGCAGTCTCTCCACCGGTAGGATATATATTTACTCCTAGTGACGATAATTCTTCACAAAGATCATTTGTTCCCTGTATAATGGCAGAGATCACTTCGCCCGGAATCAACATTTTATTACGCCCTATAGTAGACGACAATAAAATATTATCAGTAGCACCTACACACAGCAGGTCGTCTATATTCATTATCAATGCATCTTGTGCAATACCTTTCCAAACCGACAAGTCTCCGGTTTCTTTCCAATACATATAGGCTAACGAAGATTTTGTTCCTGCTCCGTCGGCATGCATGATATTACAATATTCGGCATCGCCACCTAATATATCGGGGATTATTTTACAAAAAGCCTTAGGGAATATTCCTTTATCGATGTTTTTTATAGCATTATGTACATCTTCTTTCGATGCTGAAACGCCACGCTGGTTGTATCGTTGGTCACTCATTATTATATGAATATATTTAAGCTGCAAAGTTAATAAAATAGAGGTAATATCGAAATAAGAAATACAGTTCTAATTTTTGCAATCATACAATACTATATATAACTCTCTTCTAGGCGAGAATTGCGTGAAAAAATGAGAAGAAATTAAGCGTATACTTACATGTAAATTTTATCTTTGTTGGAATAATAAAAAAGACTTTAATGCAAGAAGAAATATTTCCTCTAGTAGATGAACAAGGTATTGTAGTTGGACAAGCATCACGTAGTGTTTGTCATGATGGATCAAAGTTGTTACATCCTGTAATTCATCTCCACATCTTTAACACTAAAGGTGAATTGTATTTACAAAAACGTTCTGCTACAAAAGATGTACAGCCCAACAGGTGGGACTCTTCCGTAGCGGGGCATATAGATTTAAACGAGACACCCGAAAAGGCAGCATTGCGCGAGGCTTCCGAAGAGTTAAATATATCGGATATTATACCTCGCTATATAACCAAATATATAATAGAGACAGATCGGGAACGTGAATTAAGCTATTGTTATTATGCTATATACGATGGTGACTTTATACTAAATACCGAAGAACTTGCCGACGGACGTTTTTGGACGATCGGTGAGATACAAAATGAGTTGGGGAAAGATGTATTTACCTTAAATTTTGAATCCGACTTCAGATTATTCCTGCACAAAGGCTCTCAAAATATAGCTCAACAGTAGTCCTATATTTAGTTGATATATTCGATGACTTGTTTTAGATCTGAAAAATCTGAAATTATAAAATCAGCTTTGCCTTGAAGTTCATTTTCGGGAATTGTAGTGGAAACACCTACAACACGCATTCCGGCATCTTTGCCTGCTCGTATTCCATGAAAAGAATCTTCGAATACAACACATTCTGAGGGAGATACATTCAGGTCTTCCGCAGCTAATAGATAGCATGCCGGATTAGGTTTACCTTTGGTTATGCGTGCCGCTGTAACTTCGGTATCGAATGTTTTGGATAAATTTAATATATCCAAAGCACGTTTCATTTTGAAGTCCTGCGAACTGGTTACCAATCCTATTTTATAGTTATTGTTTTTCAGATACTCAATAAACTCCATCACACCGTCTACCAAAGGAAAGTCCATTTGCAATTCGAATTCGCCTAATTCTCTCTCTACGGTTTTTACTTCTTCTTTAGGTAAGTGGCTAAAATATTTTTTTAGTATGTCCGGACTAGTTGTTCCTTTTACTTTTAAGGCAAAATTTTCGATACCTAGATTATATTTTTCACCTAAAGCATCAATGTATATATCATATTGAGGTTCGGTGTTAGCTATTACTCCATCAAAGTCGAACAGTACGGTTGTTATTTTTGTCATATTTCAGTATTATTTCTTCTTTTCCGCTGCAAAGGTAAGGTTTTAAATCGTTATTAACAATTAGCGTTTGATTTGTAAAGAGTTAGTATGTTTTTCTGTTTAAAATATCTATTATAAAGTACTGTTACGATTGAAATCTAAATTCATTATATCGCCTATTCCTTGCAAAATGTATAGCAGAAAAGTGACAATAATAATTATATAAAAAAGTGTCACCTTTGTCACCTTTTGCTATGTAATTGTTTGCAGTATATTGTGTTGTGAGATATTTCGAATTGTCACTTTTTGTGCCATTATATATAGGATGTCATAAAAGTTGGAGTTAAGGTGCAATTAATACTTATTTGCTAAAGAATCGGTGTTGTAAAAAAGCCTCTTTATTTATTTTATTTATATTTTTGTATATTTGATTGTTTAAGATGAGAAGAATATTCCTGATAGGATATATGGGTGCTGGAAAAACAACAGCAGGGAGAGAGCTTGCAAAAGAGCTTAATCTAGAATTCGTTGATTTAGACCACTTCATACAGGCTCGCTATCAAAAAACAGTAGGACAGATTTTTGCAGATGTTGGAGAAGGCGAATTTCGTAATATTGAAAAGAGCATTCTGAAAGAAGTAGGTGAGTTCGAAGATGTAGTGATATCTACAGGTGGAGGCACACCCTGCTTTTTTGATAATATAGAGTATATGAATCAAGTAGGTACAACCATTTATTTGAAAGCATCGGCTGATGTGCTGGCTTCGCGATTGAATGATTGTAAAGATAAACGTCCTTTGATAAAGGATAAAAATGAAGAGGAACTACTTCGGTTTGTAACAGATACTCTAGAAAAGAGAGAGCCTTTTTATTCCAAAGCGAAAATTATATATGAAACTGAGGTGTTGGTCACTCGTGAAGATGTAAATGAGTATGTTCGGAAATTAATAAAATTATTATGAACTTAAGTCTGATTCGTTTTTTTGCAGGTATTACTTTGTTATCCTGTATTATTTCACTCTCTGCCCAAGAAAAGCAATATAGTTTCAATAAAGATAAATCGAAATTGACTCTCATTGTTGAAAAAGAAAATACAAAATTATTAGTAGTAAAAAACAATGTAAAAAGAAGAGGTCTTCCACTCAAAGAGGCCAAAATTTATACATTAGATATAGCTTCCGACACAGTTGGTACATGGTCGGTATTGCCTACAAAAGAAAATGTATGGAAGTTGTCTTTCGATATTCCTGATGCCAAAGGGTTTTATATAGGATTCGATGATTTTTATTTGCCGGAAGGGTCTCAGTTATATGTATATGAAAAAAGTAATGTAAAAAATGCTATTGTATACAAACATGAAGATAACCCCCAAGGTGGAGCTTACTCTCTCGAGAATTTGAAAGGAGATAATGTTGTACTTGAATATGTAGCACCACAAAATCTAGGAACTCCACGATTGCATATATCCGATGTAGGGTATAAATATGTTGATGAACAAGGCGATCCGATCAGTGGCTTTAATACTGCCTCTAATTCTTGTATGGTAAATATAAATTGTGCAGAAGGCGGCTTTTGGAAGAATCAGAAAAAAGGAGTGTTGCAATTGCGTGTCAAAAGAGGAGGTAGTACTTACCTTTGCTCGGGTACGTTAATTAATAACACAAGTGAAGATAAAACACCATATGTTTTAACAGCATATCACTGTTTCGAATACTTATCATCCTCTATAATATCCAACACTGAATTCTTTTTTGATTACGAGACGCCCGAATGTGAAACAGAGAATAGGCCCAACTATAAATATCATAAAGGAGCAAAACCATTGGTACTAAACTCAATTGATGATGGTTCTGACGGTGCTTTGCTTAAATTGTCCGAGCCAATTCCCGATACATGGGATGTATATTACAATGGCTGGGATAGAACGAATGATGGCGCAAGCGTAACAGGTGGAGCGGTAATTCATCACCCTCTGGGAGATGTTAAAAAAATAACTCTATTTAATAAACCTCTTACTTCGAGTAAATGGGATCCTGACTCTGAAGACGAGCCAGATGGTACTCAATGGAGTGTGACTTATTATAAAGGCGCTACAGAAGGTGGTTCTTCGGGAGCTCCTCTCTTTAATCAAAATGGTTATGTGGTGGGTACATTATCAGGAGGAGAAAGTAATTGTTCAAATCAAGGGTTAGCTGATTCTTTTGGTAAATTTTGGTTTCATTGGGATCAGTACTATGATGCAGATCAGCATATGTCTAAATATTTGGATCCCAATAATACAGGAGCTACTAAATTGAAGGGGTTGAGTTCGCTTGGAACTGATGAGCCAAATCCTGATCAACAGCCAGAATTACTCGTATATTTTAAAGGTGATGTCTTGCGCATATATGCTAAAGATATATTAAAGAAAGTAAGTATTGCAGACTTAAACGGACGAATATTGTATACTAAAACCACAGGTTTTGATTCTTCTATATTTGAAGAAACGTTATATGGATGGCGTCCGGGAGTATATATTGTCTCTGTGGATGTTTCGGGAAGGTCTACGAAGTCGATAAAAGTAATGAAGTAAAGAAGAAAGACTCAATCATAAAATGGCTAAAACCAAAACAGTATATGTTTGTAACAACTGTGGAAATGATTCTCCTAAATGGCTAGGGAAGTGCCCTGTATGTGGAGAGTGGAATACCTATGTCGAAGAGATTGTTAGTAAAGATAGCTCATCGAGAGGGAACTCCAACTTATTTGAAACATCTAAGGCGAAGCCGTTATTATTGAAGGAAGTAGAAACGGGAGAAGAACCACGTATAGACTTGCACGATGGAGAATTGAACCGTGTGCTTGGAGGAGGACTGGTTCCCGGTTCGCTGGTGCTGATTGGTGGTGAACCGGGCATCGGAAAGTCGACACTCGTTTTACAAACAGTCTTAGGACTGAGAAAAATAAAAACACTATATGTTTCGGGAGAAGAGAGTGCCAGGCAATTGAAATTGCGTGCCGATCGTATAAACTCCAATAGTGAGAACTGTTTTATCGTATGTGAGACAAATCTCGAACAGATATTTGTTCATATACAAAATCTGAAACCGGACTTCGTTATTATAGACTCTATACAGACAATCTTCACAGAAACCGTAGAATCGTCTCCGGGTAGCGTATCGCAAGTCCGTGAATGTTCGGCTTCAATCCTTAAGTTTGCAAAAGAGACAGGAACCCCTGTAGTTCTTATCGGACATATAAATAAAGAAGGCAGTATTGCCGGACCAAAAGTACTAGAGCATATTGTAGATACAGTACTGCAATTCGAAGGAGATCAGCATTATATGTATCGTATCTTGCGAAGTATAAAAAACCGTTTTGGGAGTACTGCCGAACTCGGTATTTACGAAATGAGGCAAAATGGGCTTCGTGAAGTTAGTAATCCCTCCGAATTGCTATTAACTCAGAATCACGAAGGATTGAGCGGTGTTTCTATTGCCGCAGCTATAGAAGGAATACGTCCGTTTCTTATCGAAACTCAGGCTTTGGTAAGTACTGCTGCTTATGGGACTCCTCAACGTTCGGCTACAGGTTTTGATCTGCGACGGATGAATATGTTACTTGCGGTATTAGAGAAAAGAGCAGGTTTTAAGCTGATACAAAAAGATGTATTTCTTAATATCGCAGGAGGGCTTAGAGTAAATGACCCCGCAATGGATTTGTCTGTAATCAGTGCGGTACTGTCTTCAAGCTTGGATATTTCCATCGAGAAGCATGTTTGTATGACAGGTGAAGTGGGTTTGTCGGGTGAAATACGTCCCGTAAATCGTATCGAACAAAGAATATTGGAAGCAGAGAAGCTGGGCTTTTCTAAGATACTTGTTCCTCAAAATAACCTGAAAGGATTTACCTCAACAGTCAATATTGAGATCGTACAAGTACGAAAAGTAGAAGAAGCTTTCAGGCAATTATTTGGATGAAAATATAACGATATTAGAATCGTATCAAAAAGGAGTATTGACATTATCTTTTTTGCTTGTTACGTTATTTGGAGGATTCATAATTATGTCATATCCCGTTATATTGCAACAAGTAAAGAAAAAGATAAAAGAATAGTTTATAATGAATTACGAAGAAACACTAGAATATTTATATAATCAATTACCTGTTTATCAAAAAGTAGGAGGTACAGCCTATAAAGAAGGATTGGACAACAGTCTATCTCTTGATAAATATTTTTCACACCCTCATATCCGATATAAGACAATTCATATTGCAGGAACAAACGGAAAAGGATCTACCTCACATTTATTAGCCGCAGTTTTGCAACAATCAGGATATAAGGTTGGACTATATACTTCTCCTCATCTAGTTGACTTCAGAGAGCGTATCCGTGTAAATGGAGAGAAGATATCGAAGCAATATGTTTTGGATTTTGTTACAAAACATAGAGAGGCTTACGAGCCTATACAGCCTTCCTTCTTTGAGCTCACGATGATGATGGCTTTTCAGTATTTTGCCGATACTAATGTTGATGTTGCAATAATAGAAGTTGGGCTGGGCGGAAGACTGGATAGTACTAATATTATAACACCGGTATTGAGTATAATTACCAATATTAGCTTCGATCATATGCAATTTCTGGGCAATACACTAGAGAAAATTGCGGCTGAAAAAGCAGGTATAATCAAGAAGGATATTCCTGTTATTATTGGAGAGGCAGACGGTGATGTCCGCAGAGTGTTTGAAGATACTGCAGAGAGGGTAGGAGCACCTATCGTTTTTGCAGAAGATGAAAAACTTATACACTCAAGCTTGCGTACTGCCAGTGGGTGGTTGTATGATACAAAATACTATCAGCAACTCAAAGGTGAACTTTCGGGTTATGCCCAGATAAAAAATACGGCGACAGTACTATGTGCTATACGTGAACTTCAAAAACAGGGCTATGTAATACCATCGAAGGCTGTATATAATAGTTTTGCCTATGTGAATGAATATACCGGACTGATGGGACGCTGGCAAATATTACAAGATTATAATCCCAAAATTGTATGTGATACAGGGCATAATGAAGCCGGAATGAAATATATATCAGAACAGCTTGTGAATGAGCGTTACGATACCTTACATATTATTCTGGGTATGGTAAATGATAAGGATATTTCTTCCGTATTATCCTTACTCCCTAAAAAGGCTATTTATTACTTTACTAAAGCATCTGTACCTCGGTCGATGAACGAACGAAGCTTGCAAGAATTAGCTGTCAAAAAAGGACTTACAGGCTATTCATACCCTACGGTGAAGGAAGCTATTCGTGCAGCAAAAGATTGGGCTACACCAAGTGATTTTATATTTATAGGAGGAAGTAACTTCGTTGTAGCTGATGCACTTATCGAATTCGGCTATGAATAGAAGTAATACAGGGTATTAATTCTTTTGCTCTTTCTTTACTTTACTATGTTGCGGCTTTAGTGCATTAAGTATTGCACTATCATATTCATACACATCATCAGCATAGTATAGCATATCGTCGTCAGGATACATATAGACTGTGTAATAATCGATGAATAAAGAAATCTTGTCTTTAGGATTAAGAATATCCGGTAGCTTTTTTAATTTGTTTTCTTGTATCAGCTTCTTTCCTGCCTTTGACATAGGTTGTTTATCTATACTATAAAATAATCGATCTTTATATATGTCGTCTGATGTTGTCGACATACAAAAGAAAGCCAGATCGAAAGGTTTTTGTACTCTGACACATCCATGGCTTACGGCTCTGTTTTTTCTTCCGAATGCCGCTTTAGATGGAGTGTCGTGTAGATATACCGAAAATGCATTGTTGAACATGAATTTTACTAAGCCGAGAGCATTACTTTCTCCGGGACTTTGACGAATCGTATATGAAAACTTAGAAGGGTCAACTTCTTTCCAGTTGATAGTCGTAATATCTACTTCTTTGCCGTTCCTATACAGTTTCATGTTGTGACGCTTAATGTATGTAGGATCTTTTTTTTGTAATACTGCTACTTCTTTCTGTGCTATACTTGTTGGAATATTCCATATCGGATTCAGATTTAAGTAGCTGATATCACTTTGTAATAAAGGTGTTTTATTAGTAGCAGTACCAACACAAACCTTCATGATCAGAGGAAGGCTGTCTTGCTCCATGGCTGTAAGATATGCCGATGCAACATTTACTTCGATATGCTTGTTATGCTTTGCTTTTGTCATTTTCCAACGATAACGTTCCATATTAGCTTGTAGCTTATCCAAATAGTAATCCAGTGGCCTGTTTAGTGCATCTATAGTCAGCTTGCCAACTTCTTTTTCTTCCGGGTAGGAGTTCTTTTTACGAAATACATTTATTGCTTCGAGCAGATTTTTATCCAAGATCATATCTGAAGAATCATCTCTGATAGAGTCACCTTCTTTCATAACATATTCTCCTGTTAAGGCTAATCTTTTGGCGATTTCAGATATATGTTTATTCTTATCTCCCAGCTTATAGGTTTCTGTACTTGTTATCTTTTTAAATCCTTGCTCTTTGTTATCTTTCAGATTTTGGTATTCTTTTTGAAGTCTCAGATAGATCGGATCTGTGGGAACCGAATTAATGATACTAGAGATCGGATCTTCTTTCAACCCCTTATATATCTCTTGATAGAAAGCAGAGTCGGCGGTTAATACTGATATATCATAATCTTTTTTGTACAACTTTTTAGGGTTGACAAAACCGTATTTCATCCCTTTGATGTATTTTACAGCAGTCAGAGTAGAAGTCAGTTCCAGATCAACCATCTTTTTATACAGGTCGTCAAGGTTATACAGACCTGCGTCTATAGAGTCTGTAACAGCTTCTATTGTGTTCGCAGAGAAATACTCAGGAGATAGTCCATGTATATTACTCTCATTCAGAAAATGAATATCATCCTGTTTGGTCACATGACACATTGGATGTAGATAGATTAAAAGACTTTATCTCTATTCTGAATAAAATGGCAATAATAGGGAGTCTTTGAAAATAAGCTCATGTATAGTCTCTTTTATCTGCTGAGGGTTATAGTCGGGATATAGTCTTGCAAATTTAGACTTAGCTACCTGTTTATTTGTTGATTCGCTAAGCTTTGTAGTTTCCTTTTCTTTACAGTCCGTGAAGCTAAAAATTAAGAATGCTAAGACTAAAGAAATGGATAATATTTTTTTCATAAAAGTAAAGTTGATCAAGTACAAGTGTTTTTAGAAAGACAAAAGTATACAAAAAGTTATGATAGTACAAAAGTGTTAAGATCTATGATGTTACTTATAATTATCTCAGAAAAACAACATCAGCAGCAATTGTGTGAAAACGATCCGAGCAAACATGGATACCGGATACACTGTAGCATAAGCAACGGCAGGTTCATCACCGTCGATAGTCGAATTGACATAGCTTAAAGCCATCGGATTAGCCATACTGCCACAAAGCATTCCTACATTCCGGGCAAAGTCGATCTTATATACTTTCATCGCTATCAATGCAACAATAAGTACCGGTACAACGGTAAGTATAAATCCAAATCCAATCCATATCAGTCCTTCGGTTTGGAATACTGTTTCGAAGAAATGCTCTCCTGCTCCGATACCCAGGCAAGCCAGATATACAGTCAATCCAAACTGTCGCATTAGTAAATTGGCACTTTGTGTTGTATAAGTAGTAATATGAAATCGAGGGCCAAATGAGCCCATCAAAATTCCTACAATAATAGGACCGCCGGCAATCCCTAACCTGATCGGAAAATCCATCCCCGGAAAAGGTATAGGTAAGGCTCCAAGTATAAGGCCTAGAGCGATTCCAAGAAATATTGCTATCAGATTTGGTGTATTCAATCGCTTCTCCTCATCACCAAGTATTTTAGCAACATTGTCTATCGATGCTTTTTCTCCTACTACAGTAAGTTTATCTCCAATTTGTAGCATTAGATCCGATGATGCTAATAGATCTATACCAGCACGGTTGATACGTGTTATGTTTATTCCATAATTATTGCGAAGTTTTAGACTCCCCAGTTTTTCACCGTTTATTTTGCTATTAGTGATAATGATTCTTCGTGATACTAATTGACTATTGTCTATGTGGTTCCAGTCTATATCTTCTTTATTCCAGTCGACGTTTTCTTGTTCTCCAAACAGAACTTTTATATGCTCTACATCGCTCTTTTTGGATATGATAAGCAGGTGGTCGTTATGCCTGAGGATACTCGCAGAAGTAGGAATCGTAACTATACCATCGTGCCAGATACGCGAAATAACGAAATGTTTAGCAGTTAATTTCATTATATCAACTATCGATTTCCCTTCTATAGCCGGATTGGTTATATGAAATTCGCCTACATGCATTTCATTCTCTTTCTTTTCCGATAGCTTTGCAAATTCATCGTTCGGAACAAAACACTTTCTAAGGAATATGATCGCCAGAATGACTCCCACTACTCCTAATGGATAGGCAATGGCTGTAGCCAAAGCCATGTCGGCTATTACCCTTGAGTTTCCGCTAATTTGTTGTAATGCCTGCTGAGCTGCACCAAGAGCCGGTGTATTTGTCGTAGCACCGCATAATATTCCTACCATATTAGGAAGGGATATGTCGCTCGCATAGCTGAATATAACGGTGAGGATTAGTCCGAGAAATACAACCCCCAAGGCAAGCATATTCATTCTCAATCCTCCAGCCCTTAAAGATGAAAAGAATCCCGGACCTACTTGCAATCCCAATGCATATACAAAAAGGATCAGTCCAAAATTTTGAGCAAAGTTGAGCATGTCTTTATTAAGGTCGAAATTGAAATGACCAATAACGATGCCTACAAAGAACACAAAAGTAATACCAAGGGAGATATTGAGGAGTTTTAGTTTTCCTAGTTGTAGTCCAACAGCAGAAACTATAGATATAATTATAATTGATAGAACCGATGGTGATTCTATTATGGTTTTCATAAACCAATCCATACAATTTACTACTTAGAAATGGACTGCAAAGGTAAAACATTTAATGTGAAAGAGCCAATATCCGCATGTGAAAAATAAAAAGAGAGAAGAATATATATTTTCCGTCTCTCGTTATTCAATTATAGAAGCTGTTAATGATGATTTGCGGATTTCTTATTTCTTACAAATATTCGTGAATATACACCACTTACAAGCTTCTCCGGTAGGGGTTTGTGTAAATGATGTCTCAGGGTCGAATATCTCATTGAGGCACGTATCGAAGTACTCTTTGAATTCTTCTCTATACATTGAGAAGTCTGTTATATGGTCATCGTTGCGTCCCGATTTATTAATTACTCCCGGCTCAAATTTAGCGTCGAATAGATTTCGGAGATAGTATATGCCTGGTTCTATTATTTTATTCGGATACTTTTGCATATAAAGATGTGAATACATAAATACCTGCATCACTGCTTTAGGGCGATCTTTAAGATTTTTATCAAAAAGATCTTTCATTTCTTTATATCGTAATACTCCTTTTCCTGTCTTGTAATCTATAATACGGGTACGACCTTTAACTTCATCTACACGGTCGATAAATCCTTTTAACGATACAACTTTCCCCGATGGTAGAGTATATTCCATTTTTATTCTTTCTTCTGAGTCTACATAGATAAACGGTGTCAGCCCCGCATCAGTAACTAAAACCTGTTTGATGTATTTCCGCAGCACTTCTCCGGTCAGATAATTCTGCCCTGTCAATTTTTTTATTTTCTCAGTTTTGAAATAGTTTTCAGCAAAAGATCGTTCTATATTTTCTGTCAGCAGCTTTTCATCCTTTCTGATCTTGTGCAACAAGTCGGCAGTAATCATTTTCCCCTTAAATGGTTCGTATAACCATTCCATTATTGAGTGAAAGATTGTACCAAACATACTGGCCTCTATTGTTTCCACTACCTCGTCCTCTTCTGCCATGTTTTCTACTACCGAGAAATAAAACTGTAGAGGACAATTGAGATACATATTAATTGCACTGGCAGATAGTTGTTTGTCTCCTCCTTCCAAGAACACATTCATCTTTTCCTGTATCTCTCGAGTTTTAGATATTGAAATGGGTAGACTCTCGGTAGAAGAAACTTTATAAACAGTGAGTTTTTCCTTTATATCGAATGAATCTGCGTATAAATGTTTTATCTGTTTAAAATAACGACTTACTTCGCCCGATTGTAATCCTTCGGTACGAGTATCATACAAAAGATAAATTTGTTTAGCTCGGTTTATCAAACGATAAAAGTGATAAGCGAAAATACTATCCTGATGCTCGTAAGTCGGCAAATCAAATCCTTTTCGAAGATTGTATGGTATAAAAGAACTTGTAGCACGTTTGAGAGGGAAAATGCCTTCATTCATCGATAAGATAATAAGGTTATCGAAGTCTAAAGCACGAGTTTCGAGCACTCCCATAATTTGTAATCCTGATAATGGCTCTCCCGTAAATGGCACGCTGATGTTTACTATCAACTTTTTCAATAATTTGAAATATGTTTCGATATTCATTTCAAAGGAAACGTTTTGCAAAGCATCGTTCATTTTATTGATCGTCTTGTAGTATTCCACAATAAATTCACCCTCAATGTCTACCGAACGGGCACTTATTTGCTCTTCTTCGTTCTCTTTTTCATTCTGAGTATACAGGGATTTTCTTAGTGTGGATAATATGTTTTTTAAATACTCAGGTGCATCGTACCAATTATCTATTATTTTGAATATGAGTATAAATAATGGATGAATTTCTAATTCCTTGACCGATACTATAATCTTATTGTATTGAAGTATATTTTGTCTTAGTTGTTTAGCTTCCTGTCCGGCTATATTTGTTATATATCGGTGATTAAGAATAGCCAGTACCGGTTTGTAATAAAAGCCTGCGCTATTTTCGGATCTTCTCACATTCTTTTGCAATTCAAAAATGTGTTCCATCAGTCCCGAAACAGAACTATTGTTCAGGCTATACCCCATTGTTATGTTTATCTTGTCTATCTCTGGGGGGATGGAGTAAAGCGTTGGCAATAGAAGATTTTCATCAGGTAGCACCAATGCTGTATTCATAGCTTGATCGGATGATACGATCTGATTTTCGGTCAACAAAGACTTGATGATTGTATGCACATATTTAGCTTGTCCTATGGACGACGGAATACCAATAGCTTCCACAGTAGGGTGATCAAAGCTTAATTCCTCGGGTTGTAATGATAGCTGAGATGGAAATTGCACCTTATTCTTATCCATAAAAAAAGATGCTTTGTTTTGAGGATCGCGCACCAAAGGAGATGAGTAATCCCAATAAAAATCGGCAATGCCTTTTTTATGGAGGTAAGTAAGCAGTTTCTCTTCGGATTTGCTATGCCCGTTTAGCCCTATAAATATTATTTTTTCGTATGGAAGTTCATAATCAAGATTCTTCGAAAAAGAATCTATTACATCTCTAAAAATCATTCCTTCATAAGCTTGATTTTTTTCTGCAAGTTGGTTTCTTAGAGAAGAGTATAGCTGAAAGAGAACTTCCCACATTTCCAGAAAATCTTTCTTTTTGTCATTTTCTCCTACAGGCAAAAAGTTTGACCAGAAACGTCGTATAACTCCTATCTGTGTTTCGGATAAGTATGAGAATCCGGCATCGATATCTTTTAAATCTTTTATATTTCTGAACAGCTGCTGTGCATCAACCAAATACTTATCGATGTCGTCAAAATCATTGAGTAGCATTTCTCCCCAATATAGAAATTCATCGAATGTTTCGTTGGTCTTACCTACCTGTTTGTATATATTGAACAACATAAAAAGCATCTCAATGCGATCTGCTTTTTTATATGGACTTAGTTGTTCGAATAAGTCAGCTATTGTAAGTATCTGAGGGGAAAATATAGGCGTATCCGCTATCTGCGATAAGTAATGTTGGAAAAAGACTCCGGCTCTACGGTTCGGAAAAACAAAAGTATAGCGACTAATGTTTTGTCCATCGGCTTTATAGTATGCTTGAGCTACATTGTATAGAAAAGGAATCATTTTTTTTTCGAAAGTAGGTAAATCAACTACATGCAAAAATACGAATTTAAGGCATTGGCTGTATTATTTTCTTTAAAAGATTACCGGGCAAGTTTCTTCTTTTCGATAAAGTAGTTTGTAACGAAAAAGATTTCTTACATAACTATCAAGGTTGCAGCTCCTGTAAAAGAAAGGGATGCATTTAGTATGCACCCCTTGTCAATTTGGTTAAATGTTTA
The DNA here is from genome assembly GCF_043392705.1 of Dysgonomonas sp. Shenzhen-Wh21. Classification (NCBI taxonomy): domain Bacteria; kingdom Pseudomonadati; phylum Bacteroidota; class Bacteroidia; order Bacteroidales; family Dysgonomonadaceae; genus Dysgonomonas; species Dysgonomonas sp. Shenzhen-Wh21. Next base: position 2,439 of record NZ_JAIXHZ010000178.1, on the reverse strand, counting down.
ATTTTTATAATCTTACAAGGCTCAATGATTTTTTTGCATGAAATAAGCTTTACCGTTATTATACCATACTTCAAATCCTTTTGATTTTAGCAAATCCATGATTGGTACGGGCTTGAATGGTGCAGTTAATTCCATAATCTGATTGTTTTGCAATTCCTTTGATAACCGGATAATCTCTTGCATTGGGTTTTCTCCCGACTCTATAATAGGACGAGCATCAAACCTAATCGTGATATTCGTTTCATCAAACCATTCCGGCTTATCTTTTTGTTCATTCTCTATATCTATTGATTCATTACTGCCATCAATAGGTAACCCGGCGGCTTGGCGCAGTGTTTCAAGAAGTAGAATAGGGGAGATGCCTGCAACTTTTGCAGCTTGCTGCAATGTTGTAACCTTTGCCACAGTACGGCGCAAAATAGGATTCCGCAGTTTAGAGAATGCAGGAGAAAGTTCCAATAGTGTATCCTCTAAGTGAGGATATGCATCCAGCAAATCAGAAACCTTTATATGTAGATTAATATCCATGAGTCTTTATTTTGAATAAGAAAGTAACCTCTGATCTCCTTCCAGTTTTCGCAAGTCGGTTATATCCTGAGTAATTTCTATCACGCCTAAATATTCTCCATCCTGTCCCCTGAGAGCGGTATAATCTATATGCACAAAGCGTCCTTTGAAATTAGATATCCAAAATGCGGCTTTGTTTTCTTTGCCGGTTTTGAAGTCTTCTATGATTTGTTCTACGATATGGACACTGTGTGGAGGATGGCACATACGTACATCACGCCCTATAATAGAACGATTTCGCTCAAATACACGATTAGGACTATGAGAAAAGAACTTTACTTTATCATCTTTATCAACAAATGTAATATCTACCGGAAGAGTTACAAAAAGAGCTTCTAGCTCCTTCATATCAAAGCTGCCTGAAGATAGCTTGATTGCATTACCCGGCATAAAGATCGCTTCTTCTTGCTTTACAACTTCGGGTTTCCACTCTACGCTTGGATCATAAAGGCAAAAACCGTATATCGTTGTTTCCTTATGTATTTGATGCCAATTTTCTTCAGTGAGTGTATCCAAGCACATCGGCAATAGAATTTGTTCTTCTTTCATTATCATGCCTTCTATTGCATCGATGGCAGGTTGCAAAACCAACGAGCAAACTGTTTCCAGCTCTTCTCTTGTCAGTTCGTTTTTGAGAGCTTCATGAGCGGCTTTCAATAATTCCCGGGTTTCATCATGTTTACCCCACATCACCTTCGGTGGACCTGTAATTCCTGCCTTCTCCAAAAATGGAAACAGTAGATACTCTTTGCGCAAATAGTGTTTATCTACATCCGATAGTTGATTAAAGAGGCTTCGCAATCCCATCGTATAATCTGCAATGTCACTATCTTTCAAGTTTTTCAACACATCGAACATCCCATAAGTCAGGTCGATGCGCTTTTCCAGTTCTCTGTTTTCTTTGATAAAAGTATCTACAGGATGTCCATCAGGTACACCTTTGGCGGTTGAGGTATCTATACTTCCGTCGAGTACAGCCGTGTGTATATCACAGAGACGTAATATATCTTCTTCGGGAAGACCTTCAGCTATCAATTCCTGCTCTACCTCTACTACCTCATTGTATGGAACCGAGTGCAGTAAACTTATCAGACGGCTTTTCACTTGTTCGGGAGCTTCGCCGTTATGCAATTGAAGGATAAGATGTTTAAGTAACTCTTTTCTTTTTTCGGAATTATTGATTAGCTCGCTCATCGCTTATTCTTTTATCATGGTTAATAACATCTTAAAAGACTCTACAGCCTGAAGAGCATGAGTTATGTTAGCCGGCATTATAATAATTTCACCAGCCTTTACCCTGTGAGGTTCTCCATTTATGCGAATTTCAGCCTCACCATCCAGTACTTGTACAAGCGCATCGAAAGGTGCTGTATGCTCGCTAAGTCCTTGCCCCTTGTCGAAGGAAAATAATGTAACATTTCCTGCTCGGTTTTTAAGTATTTGTTTGCTTACTATTCCTCCTGTGGAATAATCGATTTGCCCCGCAATATTGAATACGGTTGCTTTAGCGAATGTATTTGTTTCCATTTTTAATGTTTTATGTAATTATGTGCTGACATTATGAAGCAAGAAACATCTTCATATCTTCGTCAGGTGTGGTAATAGAGCCAATACCAAAATTATCAACCAGCACTTTTGCCACGTTAGGCGATAAGAATGCAGGGAGTGTTGGCCCTAAGTGAATATTTTTTACACCGAGTGATAACAATGCAAGAAGAACGATAACAGCTTTTTGCTCGTACCATGCAATGTTGTATGCAATCGGTAATTCATTAATGTCATTTAGTTCAAAAACTTCTTTAAGTTTCAGCGCAATCAAAGCGAGAGAGTAACTGTCGTTACATTGTCCGGCATCGAGAACACGAGGGATAC
>NZ_JAIXHZ010000177.1:0-15095 GCF_043392705.1 Dysgonomonas sp. Shenzhen-Wh21 | reverse complement strand
ATGTTTTTTTAAACATTCAGCACCATAATAGGCTTAAAAGAATAAACAAAGAGTTGCATTATATCGTTTTATAATATGCAATGCATTACTTGTATCGAGAGAACGATCATAGGTGACGTCTATGTCAGTATCTAGATATTCAATTATATATATTTGGAATTCTCTCTTTTTGTTATTATATTTGTCTATATAAAAACAATATTAATAAATAAATTTTATCATCATGAGTACTTCAACATTAAAAGAAAAAAAGAATGTATCAGTAAATGCTGATATTGCAAAATTTGTTGGAAAGATGTTTTCTTTCAACAATAGTTTAAAACTTTATCATTGGCACGTTACAGGCAAGGGCAGCTATGCGCAACACATTGCATTAGACCAAGCCTTGGAAGACCTTCTTGACGTTACAGATCGTCTTGTAGAAACATCTTATGCAGTAAAGGGCGATTTAGATATTGTAATTCCTGAAACAGCTAATCCTGCAGACATAGTAAAACATGCCGAGGAGTTTTTCAAATATACTGAATCTCAGAGAGAGTTGTTTGCAGAAGCTTTTACACAGGCAATTATAGATGATTATCAAGAAGCTATACAGCAATTGCTTTATCGCCTAAAACGTCTCCAATAATTGATCAATAGTTTCCGCAATGATAATAATATTGAAAACGGGAGTCTAGAATAATAGACTTCCGTTTTTTCATTTAAAAGAGAAAACGAACATCTTTAATTTCATATATTTGCAAATAGGTAAAAACTATACCTAAGTATTAAATGGTAGGCTATGAAATTCTATAGATTTTTTGCTTTGTCTCTTTTAATCATACTTTCTTTTCAAATGAAGGGAGAAAATGGTGTAATATATCAGAAAGAAGACTCTTTAATCTTTGTTCGCTACATTGAACAGTTTAAACCGCAGAAAGATCTTCTCTTTAATGAGCTATTGGTAAAAACTGCTAAGTTCCTCCTTGGCAAGCCTTATGTTGCATCTACTCTGGAGGCTTCAGACAACGAAACTCTCATTATAAATCTTAGAGAGCTGGACTGTACTACTTTTGTCGAAAATTGTATTGCTCTCACACGTGTCATAAAATCAGGAGATAGTTCTTTCGAGAATTACTGTTCTTGTTTAATCAATATGCGTTATCGTGGTGGAGAAATTAAAGGCTATACTTCTCGTCTTCATTATACAAGTGATTGGATATATGAAAATGAAAGAAACAACTTATTAAGAAATATCAGTACAGATATAGGAGGTAAAATTATAAATCATCCGCTGAGTTTTATGTCGGGACATCCTCAATCGTATAAGCACCTGAAAGATAATGAGGCAAATGTCTCAAAAATGAAAGAAATAGAAAGAACAGTGAATAACAGGGATAATTATAGAATCATTCCTGTTGAATCTATATCTAAAAATAAAGAAAAAATAGAGAGTGGTGATATTGTTGTATTTGCGACCTCACTTCAAGGTCTCGACTATTCTCATATAGGTATTGCATATTGGCAAAACGGAGAACTTCACTTTATACATGCGTCGAGTAAGCAGAAGCAGGTTGTGATAGAGAAGAAGACTTTGGTTGAGTATTGTGCCGACTCAAAAAGCTGTTCAGGAATAAGTATACTCAGGATCAATAATTAATAAAATGGAGCAAAATAACAAAGGCTTATTATACGGAATGGGTGGTTGGGCCCAACTTTTCTTTTTTATTTTCTTAGCTTTCTCAGGGCTAATATTAACAACTTTAATAATTTCTCTTAGTGGACACTTGGACGAATTGAACCAATCTGTAAAGATCACAAGGATGGCATTGACAGTCCAGACTGCATTTTTCTTTATCATACCTTCGCTGGTATTTGCTTTTTTATCACAGAGCAATACTAAAGAATATCTGAAAATAGATGAATCTTACAATCTTACTTTTCTACTATTAGGAGTTTGTTTAATAGTCGTAATACAGCCTCTTATCAATTTTATTGGATACTATAATCAGCAGATCGTATTACCCGAATCGATGTCTGCTATTCAGGCTTGGATGAAAGAGAATGAGCTGGCGGCAGAAAAAACGACAGGTCTTTTATTCCTCGATAAATCAATGGCCGGGCTTATCCTAAATTTATTAATTATTGCAGTGGTTGCCGGGCTCGGTGAAGAGCTCTTTTTTAGAGGGTGTTTGCAGCAGATTATACAAAAAATAGTAAAGAATCAACATTTTGCCGTTTGGATAGCTGCGATCGTTTTTAGTGCAATGCATTTTCAGTTTTATGGATTTATACCACGTGTGTTACTCGGAGCTGTTCTAGGCTATATGTTTGTTTGGTCAGGGACAATCTGGATTCCGGTTGTGGTACATACTGTAAATAATGTAATAGGAGTTGTACTCGCATTTGTATATTATGGAACACCTCAATACGAAGATTTGAGTGTTTACTCTTTGGAGAAAAATATGTGGATTACGATACTTAGCCTTATTTTTACTGTTATCCTTATAATATTTATGTACAAGAAGCGATATAAGACTCCTGAAAATGCGGAATTACGTTAAGTTTTAGTGACAAATAGTTATATTTGCATCTTTATATTTGTATACTGCTATGAATGTAACAGAAGGAAAAGACGGATATGGATTTATGATTGATTGGATAATTCGCATTGGCGATTTACTTCTTATCAACATATTTTTTTTAACAGCATTCTATATCTACCATGAGCCGATACATATGACAACTGTGTATTCCGAAGAGTTCATGATCGCATTTTTGCTTATAAACTTATGCTATTTTTTTGTAGCTTCTTTTGTGAATGTTCAGATTGCAACCAATGTTATATATCTAGATAATATCGCGCAGAAATCTACTATATTCATTGCGCTATATGCATTCTTGGTTACTACCGGATTTTCTGTATTCAATGTGGTTTCTATCCCTGTTATGCCATGGATTATCGGCTTCTTTATCCTCGCTACATCGTTTATCATTTGGCATATTATTTTCAGAATAGCCCTAAAGTATTATCGTAGAAAAGGCTATAATTATAGGCAGGTTGTTATAATTGGAGGCGGTACGAATGGGATAAAAATACATGAGTCTCTTTTATTTAGTGACTTTGGATATAAAGTAATGGGTTTCTTTGATGATAATCCTGATAAGAAAGATGTACTGCCAAATTATTTAGGCAAAGTGTCTGAAGTGAGGGCATATGTTCAGCAGGTGAAGATTGATGAAATCTTCTGTACCTTACCTAATAACAAGGAAGAGACGATAGTGGATCTAATTACTTATTCTGAAAAGAATATGATTCGTTTCCATTTAGTTCCTGAGTTTCATAAATATATAAAGCGGCGTTTTGCTCTAACGTTCTTAGAGTCTACTCCAATTCTTAGTCTTAGAAACGAGCCTTTGCAGCATTTTTCTAATAGATTGGTAAAACGGTCTTTTGATCTTATTCTTTCTGTATTTGTCCTCCTTACAATATTTCCTATTGTCTATATCATATTTGGAACAATAATCAAGGCAACATCCAAGGGGCCGGTCTTCTTTAAGCAGAAAAGAACAGGAAAAGGAGGCAGAGTTTTCAACTGTTATAAATTCAGGTCTATGCGACCGAATAAGGAAGCAGACAAACTACAGGCTACTTCAGGAGATCCGCGCGTGACAAAAATAGGCGCTTTCATGCGGAAAACAAGTATAGATGAATTTCCTCAATTTATCAATGTCCTAAAAAATGATATGTCAGTTGTAGGTCCACGCCCACACATGCTTAAGCATACCGAGCTTTACTCTTCCATTATCGATAAATTTATGGTACGCCATTTGGTGAAACCCGGCATTACGGGGTGGGCGCAAGTTACAGGATATAGAGGCGAGACCAGAACGGTTGAGGAAATGGAAGGTCGTGTGATTAGAGATGTTTGGTATCTCGAAAACTGGACATTTTTCCTCGATCTGAAAATTATTTATCTGACCATTGCAAATGTCTTTAAAGGGGATCAGAATGCTTTCTAATCATTCATTATTTAATTCCTCTAGCATCCAAAGCCTTGATATATAAAGACCTGTTTCTTAAATGCTCCTGATAATTTGCCGCAAAATTATGATATCCTGAAAAGTCTTCTTTTGCACACATGTACAGATAATCATGTTTTGTATAGTTTAGTACAGCATCTATCCCTTTGATGGATGGAATACGAATAGGGCCCGGAGGCAATCCTTTTACTCTATAGGTATTATATGGAGAATCAATTTCGGTATGCACATTTAAAATACGACGTAGACTAAAATCGCCAACAGCAAACTTCACAGTAGGGTCTGCTTGCAATACTTGCCCGATGTGTAACCGATTCATATATAGACCTGCAACTTTAGGGTATTCATCCGAATATGTACATTCTTCTTCCACAATAGAAGCAAGCGTAGAAACCTCAACAGGAGTCAGCCCTATTTCTTTTGCCTTTTCTAAACGATCTTTGGTCCAAAATTTTTCATATTCTTTCTTCATTCGCTGTAGAAAATTATCGATGGTTACATCCCAGTAATATTCGTACGTGTTGGGTATAAACATGGCCACTACAGTTTGAGGTTTAAATCCGAGTTCTTTGCATTTAGTAGAATCTTCCAGTGTATTGAGTAAAGTCTCTTTATTTATCATTAGCTGCTCTGAGATGCGTTGAGCTAGATCTTCCTTTGTCCGTATATTGTTAAATTTAAGTTTTACCGGAGCCTGATGCCCACTCCGTAAGTCCTTTATTAAATCATATACACTCATGTCCGGCGTTACAGCATAGCGTCCGCTTCTTATATTCGATTTATAATCTAATAAAAGAGCGAGTATGTCAAAGTTTGAGATGCTTTTTATTTTTGCACTATCCTTTATCTCTTGGTGCAATGTATTATAATCTTTGTCATCATCGATATATAGATATACAGTTTTATCTATATTGAATCCGGTGCTAAAAATCCGGTATCCATAAAAGAATAAACCTATAACAAGAATGGCCAGAATAATATATGTACTTTTCTTTTTCATAAATTTTATTCTTTAGTTTATGTTAATCTTTTAATAATAAAGAACTATCCCCATAACTTAGAAAACGATAATCAGAGGAGAGAGCATGTTCATATATATTTTTCCAATTATTGTTGCCTAAAAATGCTGATACTAACAACAAGAGTGTACTTTGAGGTTGATGGAAGTTCGTTACTATGCCATCTACTATTTTGAACTCATAGCCGGGTGCAATAATAATTTGAGTATCTGCAATCAACGTGCTTAGCGAATTCGCCTCTAAATATGCTAAGATATTTTTTAAAGCATCCTTTTTTGATAGCCTGTTGTTCGAATCATTGTAAGGCATCCATTGTGATACGTGCAGATGTGACTGCTTCTGGTTTTCGAGTGATACTCCGATATAGTAGAGGCTTTCCAGTGTGCGAACGGATGTTGTGCCTACTGCAATTACTTTTCCTTCGAATCTTATTAGCTCTTCAATGAAACTCTTTTGTACGGATATAAATTCAGAGTGCATTACATGATCTCCTATTTCATCCGATTTTACCGGGCGAAAAGTTCCGGCTCCTACATGGAGAGTAACCTCTGCCAGTTTCATGCCCTGCTCCTTCAATGACTTCATGACTTCGGGCGTAAAATGAAGTCCTGCTGTAGGTGCGGCAACAGATCCGTCTATTTTGGAATATACGGTCTGATATGTTTGTTTGTCTTGTTCTTCCGTTGCCCTGTTTAAGTATGGTGGAATTGGTAATTCTCCCACAGCATCAAGCAGCTCCGAAAATGTCACTCCTTGATTATCCCACTCGAAGTCTATAACGTGAGCGTCACCATGAGATTTTGTACGGGTAGCCGTGAAATTTACAATTTGCTCGTTTACCTTTATTTGCCGGGTAAGGCTTCCTTCTTTCCACTTCTTTAGGTTACCGATCAAGCATACCCATGAACATTTTACTGTTTGTTGAAAATTGAGCTGATAGTCGTTCGGCATATACGGTTCGAGACAGAATATCTCTATCTGAGCTCCGGTTGTTTTCTGAAAATGAAGCCTTGCTTGTATTACTTTGGTATTGTTGAATACCATAAGGCTATTTTCGGGCAGAAAATTATTTAAGTTACTGAAAACAGTATCGGTTATTTTCTCGTTCTTATATACAAGAAGTTTTGAATTATCCCGTTTAGTCAGGGGATATTTGGCAATACGCTCATCCGGAAGATTATAATTATAATCTTGAATATGTATTTTTTGAGGGTTGGATATTTCCACTTATTACTTTTTTTATCCGACAAAAATAAGGAACTTTGTGTGAATAAAAAAGCTGAATAATAGCTTAAAAAAGAATAATTAAGATTTATGAAGATCGGAGATAAAGTTCGTTTCCTCAATACTACAGGTGGTGGTGTTGTACGGGGATTTCAGGGAAAAGATATTGTGTTGGTAGAAGATGAGGAAGGGTTTGATATTCCCGTTCTTATTCGCGAGACGGTCTTGATAGAGCCTGCAAACGATATGCAGGTAAGACAATCAACCAAGCCTTCTCAGCAGACGTTTGTGCAGCAAACTTCAACGATAAAGCAAGAAGAGGAGTATAAGCCCGAGGAGACAAAAGAAGGAGAGCTGTTGACTGTCAATCTTGCTTATCTGCCTGTGAATATAAAGAGCCTTAGTAGTACAAACTTTGAGTGTTATCTTATCAATGATAGCAATTATTATTTGTCGTACAACTATATGGGTCGGGCTGAAGCAGGATGGGTTAGTAGAGCTACAGGGATTATTGAGCCTAACACGAAACTCTTTCTCGAAGAATTTGAGAAGACAGAGTTGAATGATATAGAGAAGGTTTGTTTACAGTTTTTTGCCTATAAAAAAGGGAAGCCTTATTCTTTAAAAAATACATATTCGGTTGAACTTCGGATTGATACAGTTAAGTTTTACAGGCTTCATAGCTTCAAAGAAAATGACTATTTCGAAGATGATGCTATGCTGTATTCTATTGTTCGTCGCGATTTGGCAGAAAAAGAGTTCATTATTTCTCCCGAAGAAATAGCTTCTGCTATGCATGAGAAAGAAGTCTCGCAACGACCTCGCATACAACCAATCGTAAAAAAAGAAAAAAGTCCGATCATTGAGGTTGATTTACATGCGGATGAATTAATCGATAATACTCAGGGTTTGTCTTCTTCTGATATTCTTGAGTATCAAATCAATAAATTCAAAGAGGTGATGGATGAGAATAAGCGTAACAAAGGGCAGAAGATTGTATTCATACACGGTAAAGGTGATGGTATACTAAAGAACGCTATATTGAAAGAATTAAGCTCAAAATATAAATCAGCATATTATCAAGATGCTTCTTTCCGTGAATACGGTTATGGAGCAACAATGGTCACTATAAAGTAATTTCGAAAAAATGTAATAATTACAGACTAAAATATGAAGAAGAAAATCTTATCACTACTTGTCATCATGGCTATATTTATTAGTTGTGATAGTGTTCAAAAGAGTTTGTCGGGTACATATAACATGATAAACTGCGAGTATAACTATAAATCAATCTCGGGTTTGACTGTTTCGGGTGTTAATTTATCGAATGGATTGTCCGTAACCTCTATACCAAAAGTAACCTCTATCTTGAGTGGGAATGCTTCGTCTATTCCTTTGAATTTTACATTAAATCTGGATGTGAAAAATCCGAATTCATCTGCTGCTATGATGAATGGCTTGCAGTACATAATAAGTGTTGACGATATTCAGCTTACTACCGGCTCTCTGAATCAAGCATTGAGTGTTGAAGCAGGACAAACCAAAACCCTGCCTATTGCAATAGGTGTAGACCTGGCAACTTTGATGAAGAACAACTCTAAAGATGCGGTTGTGAATATTGCTAAAAATTTTATCGGTATAGGAAATAAAGAATCGAAAGTCTTTGTACAGTTGAAACCAACATTCCTTATTGGTAACGTTCCTATCACTTCTCCGTCCTATATACCTTTGGTGTTCAATTTTGGAGGGAACTAAACAGAAGGTTAGATTGTTTATACTTTGTAACCAAACAAGTGGAAATATGGAATATAATATTAAGCATAATGAACTCAAGAATCGTTTTGAGACAGTAGTAGAAGGTCAGATCGCTCTTGTGGACTATCGTGTAAATGACGGAGTTTATGTGGTGACTCACACCGAAGTTCCAAAAGAGCTCGAAGGTAGGGGTATTGCAGCAGCACTGACTAAATATCTGTTAGACTATGTTCGCGAAAACGGACTGAAAGTTCATCCTGTATGTCCTTATACAAAAGTATATATACAAAAACATCAAGAATATAGCGATCTTTTAGCGTAAAGGAAATGTTTATCAAAAAGGATATTAATAGAAAAGCAGCTGATTAGTCAGCTGCTTTTTGTATTGTATATTGAAGCGATTACATAATTCCTTTTTCTCTTAGCTTCAGTTGCCAATTCCATGCTGACTTCATCGTGTCTTCTATGTTTTCTTTGGCAGTCCATCCCAGTACGGTATTTGCACGTTTTGGGTCGGCCCATATCTTTTCTATATCACCTTCACGGCGACCTACTATTTTATAGTTTAATTTCACGCCCGACACCTGTTCAAATACTTTGATAAGCTCTAGGACAGAAACCCCGACACCTGTACCGAGATTAAATATTTCAACCTTTTCCAGTGATTTCTTTCCTGTCATACGATCTATTGCTATCACGTGCGCTTTTGCCAGATCTACAACATTGATAAAGTCGCGAATGCATGAACCGTCAGGAGTGTCGTAGTCGTCGCCAAATACACTTAACTGTTGACGTACTCCTATTGCAGTTTGAGTGATATAAGGCACTAGGTTTTGAGGGACTCCGTTTGGAAGCTCCCCTATTTCTGTCGATGGATGCGCACCTATCGGGTTAAAGTAGCGTAGTATCGTACTTTTTATATCAGCACCCGAGCGTACTACATCCTTTATTATTTCTTCATTTATTTGTTTGGTATTCCCATAAGGCGATTCCGCAGGTTTCACCGGGGCTGTTTCGTCTATCGGATTCTTGTCCGGCTCGCCGTATACGGTACACGAAGATGAGAATACAATGTTTTTGATACCAAATTCAGGCATCAGATCGAGTAGATTGATCAACGAATTCAGGTTGTTTCTATAGTATAGTAGTGGCTTTTGAACTGATTCGCCTACAGCCTTACTGGCGGCAAAGTGTATAATACCATTTATATCCGAATGAGCAGTAAACAATTTTCTCAAACCCTCAATATCGTTGCAGTCTAGTTTTTCAAAAATAGGACGTATGCCTGTTATGCGTTCAATGCCATCAATGGAATCTGCTGTCGAATTAGATAAGTCATCAATAATAACGACAGAGTAACCTGCGTTTTGTAACTCTACTACAGTATGAGAGCCAATATATCCGGCACCACCCGTAACAAGAATTTTTCCTTTCATTTTCAGTGTTTTTTAATTGAGCGTTAAAGATACAAAAAACATGTCGTTTGCAACTATATAGTCCTCTGATCTCAACGAAACTTTTATAAAAATAGATGAACGAGTTTCTTAAATAACAGATCTTTCGAGTAGTTTTACTGTCATATTCGTTGCATCCAGTTCTGCTTTTATTCCGATCGGGAAAGTAAAGTTATTATCGATGTGTCCAAATGATAATCCATGCACTGCCGGAATATTTAATGGCTTAATCCGATCCTCGATTACTTCCCTGAGCGTAAATGAATTTGGAGCGGTTGACTTTTCTGATTTGTCACAATCTTTATTAACTCCGATTGCAATTCCGGCAGCTTTAGTTAATTCTCCTGTAGCTATCAGTTGGGTCAGCATTCTGTCAATTCTGTATGGTTCTTCTCCAACGTCTTCAATCATCACGATTTTGTTTTTTAAGCCTATTTGATAAGGAGTTCCTATCATAGAACAGATGAGAGTCAGATTGCCCCCTGTTAGTTCCCCTTTCGCCTTGCCGTGATTTATTGTGTATCGTTCGTATATCTTCTCTTCTTCCGCTTTCAGGAGATCTTCCGGTGCACTTACTATTGTATATCTGTCGGTCGGATTAACTGCAATATCTTTGAATTGTTTTCTCGAATAATGGTTATCCAGTAGCTTAGCTACAGGGCCATGAAATGTTATCAGTCCTGTCTTTTTATATATCGAATTGATGAGGGCCGTATCGTCGCTAAATCCCATAATAAGCTTCGGGTTCTTCTTAATTAGGTTGTAGTCTACCATATCAAGAATTCGGGCACAACCATATCCTCCGGCAGCAAAGATTATTCCTTTTATTTCAGGATTTTTAATCATATTGTTAAATTCCTCGGCTCTTTCTTTGTCCGTTCCACTAAAATAGCCATACTGGTCGAGGATCTTTTCTGAATATACCGGCTCAAAGCCAAGTTGCCTTATATTCTCTATGGATGATTGCAACCCGCTTTCGCTTAACAGCCAAGCCGGAGCCATCAGCCCGACTTTATCGCCGAGGTTTAATCTGGCGGGTTTTATAACTTTATTCGTTGCTTTGTATGATTCGTTTCTTGCTGCCAATTTGTAGGGAAGCAGCGAAACCAAAGACAAACCAATCCCTACATTTAAAAAGCTTCTTCTATTCATATCTCTTGTTTATGATTTTGCGGGAACATTTATCTTCCGTAAGATCATACGCGTTAATGTTTTGACGAATAACTAACTTAAGACAAAGATATAATATTGTCACTGTTTTCGCTTCAAGATTTTAATATTCTTCATTGACTAAAATTTGAACAGACCCCAATTAAGCTCTTAATCCTCAAAAAAGAATCTATCTGAAAGTGCAAAATGCATAACCTTCAACTTATAACTCACAACTTACAACTCATAATCCAAAAAAACATATCTTTGTATCTTAATTTTTTTATGAAATGAAACATTTTGTGTCTTTTATTTTTATTTTATTTATGTTCGCCTCCTGTTCGTCATTGGATAGTGACGCAAAAAAAGCGGCCGAACTGAATAAAGAATCCTTGAAATATGTAAAAGAACTTGATTTGGAAAAGGCGGAAAAATTATATATGGAAGCTCAAGAAATCATATCTGAATACAAGGGCACGGATAAAAATGAGGAATTTCTGCAAGCATATTACAAGTACCTTACAGAAGAAACAAAAGCAAACTAATCTGGGAATAAATAAAATCCTATACTTATATGTCTGAAAATACGTTGAATACGGAAGAACCTAAGAAGAGTCTTAATTTTATAGAGGCTATTGTTGAGAATGACCTGAAAGAAGGTAAAAATGACAGCCGTGTACAGACTCGTTTTCCGCCCGAACCGAATGGATATTTACATATCGGGCACGCAAAAGCTATCTGCATAGACTTTGGTATAGCACAGCAGTATGGAGGAGTATGTAACCTTCGGTTTGATGATACCAATCCTGTAAAAGAAGAAGTAGAATATGTAGATTCTATCATGGACGATATACACTGGTTGGGATATGACTGGGCAAATGTATATTATGCATCCGATTATTTCCCTCAGTTATGGGATTTTGCAGTACAATTGATAAAAGAAGGAAAAGCTTATATAGACGAACAATCGGCCGAAGAAATAGCGAAGCAAAAAGGAACTCCTACCGAACCCGGAGTTGCCAGCCCATATCGTGACCGTCCTATTGAGGAGAGCCTCGATTTATTTCAAAAGATGAACGAAGGTGTTTTTGAAGAAGGAAGTATGGTACTTCGTGCTAAGATAGATATGGCTGCTTCGAATATGCATTTTAGAGACCCTATCATATATCGTATTATCAATCGTCCGCATCATCGTACCGGAACTACATGGAAGGCTTATCCAATGTATGATTTTGCACACGGACAATGCGATTATTTCGAAGGTGTGACTCATTCGTTGTGTACGCTTGAGTTTGTACCTCATCGTCCACTTTACGATTGGTTTATAGATCAGTTGGCAACAGACAGCTATCGCCCTCATCAATATGAATTCAATAAATTGCAATTTACATATACTTTGCTTAGTAAGCGCAATTTGCGAGCGATGGTAGAAGAAGGTATTCTTAGCGGTTGGGACGATCCTCGTATGCCTACCATTACCGGATTCCGCCGAAGAGGATATACTCCTGAGTCTATTCGTATACTAATGGATAAGATAGGTTATACGAAGTATGATGGTGTTAACGATATTGGCTTGTTTGAGTTTGCTATACGAGAAGACCTCAATAAAAAAACGACTCGTGTATCAGCTATTCTTGACCCTGTTAAGCTTGTGATTACAAACTATCCTGAGGATAAGACAGAAGTGATGGTGGCTCAGAACAATCCTGAAGATGAAAACTCGGGAAGTCATGATATCTTGTTCTCTCGTGAACTGTATATAGAGCGTGACGACTTTATGGAAGATGCTCCTAAGAAATATTTCCGTCTTACGCCGGGTAATGAAGTGCGTTTGAAAAATGCTTATATCGTAAAATGCACAGGCTGTAAGAAGGATGAGGCAGGAAATGTGATAGAGGTATATGCTGAGTATGATGAGCTCACAAAAAGCGGTATGCCCGAAAGCGGACGCAAGGTGAAAGGAACTATACATTGGGTTTCCGTTCAAGATTCTTTCGATGCTGAGGTGCGTTTATACGACCGCTTATTTATGGTTGAAAATCCAGCTGATGATGGAAGAGATTTCAGAGAGCTTTTGAACCCTGATTCATTAAAAGTACTTAAAGGCTGCAAGATGGAGTCTTATCTCAAAAGTGCGGTGGAAGGGGATAAATTCCAGTTTCAACGTACAGGCTATTTCTGCGTAGATAAAGATTCTACTCCCGGGAATATGGTCTTTAATCGTACTGTGTCTCTTAAAGATTCTTGGGCAAAGGCAAAAGATAAGTAATTAATTTTATCTATTATATAGTATTGCGTTCTTTACGTTGTGGAAATATTTCAGGCGTATGGAACGCAATTGTTTTTAGGTGGCAATTTGAAGTATCGTAAAAAGTGTCACTTTTTGGGTGATCAGTAAAATGCTTGTGTATTCCATATTTTTGTTATAATTGGATTGCGTTAGGTCTTGGGGTATATGAACATTAGCCCGATGGCAGAAGCTTTGGTTTTAAATTCATTAACTATAACCAGGTGGATTAAAGATTGATATTGCAAGTTGCACTGAAACAACCTAAAAAAGAGTTACCTTTGTAGCCTTTTATGGATTAATTATAATAATGTCGAAAAAAGATATATCAATACTCGTAACAAAATATGAGCAGTCGGTAGAGTCGGGCAAGCCTATTTATCTTGATGCAGACGAATTTGACGAACTGGCGGAATACTATGATTCTCTAGACAAAACAGATGCAGCAAGGAGGATTGTTGATGCCGGGCTTACCATACATCCGGCTAATAGTTCTTTGCTGGTGAAGAAGGCTAAGTTTGCGGTCTACGACGGTAAATATACGGAAGCTTTAGAGATCATAAATATGTCGTCATCGGAATATGACTTTGATCTGTATCTGCTTAAAATAGAATGCTACCTCCAACTCGAGCTTTATATGGAAGCATATAAGCTGACCGAAGAAATGCTAGACAAAGAAGAGGATGAAGATCCTGAAACGATCTTCGCCGAGCTGGGTTTTCTCCATGTTGAGGCTGACTGTTTTAAGGAGGCTGTTTCTTACTTTGAAGAGAGCCTGAAGCATAATCCCGAAAATACAGATGTATTGTCTGATCTGGCCTATTCATACGAAATGCTCGACAATTTTGATGCAGCAATAGAGACTACAAATAAAATTCTGGATATTGAGCCCTATACGTATGAAGCTTGGGTTAATCTGGGAAAGCTATATTCCCTCAGAGAGGAGTTTGAGAGGGCGATAGACGCATTTGACTTTGCTCTTACCATTAACGACTCGGATGACAATGTACTGAAGTTAAAAGCACACTGTTTATCATTGGCCGGAAGGGCTGAAGAGGCGATTGAGATCTTTAATGAACTGCTGCAAACGAGTTCAGGGGATAGCTCTATACATTTTCTATTGGCAGAATGCTATCAGTCTCTTGATATGTTTGACGAAGCTTTGTCGGCTCTCGAAGAATATGAAAAGCTGAATGGAGAGACTTCCGAATCTATTTCGAGAAAGGCATACGTTTTTCTACAACAGAAAGAATATAATAAGGCTTCACAGATAGTGCAGAAGGCACTGGCCTCAAACCCTGATTTTTTTGACCTGAATATGATAGCAGGGGAGATTGAGTTTAAGCAAGAGCGCTATGACAAGGCAAGAGAGTATTATTTAAATATCTATACTGAGGATAACGAAAACTTTCACCTGACCGACAGGCTAGCTCTGGTTAGCATCAAGGAAGAGGATTATGAGAAGGCTGCTTATTATACAGAAAAGCTGTTAGATCTCGATCCTAATAATCTGGCGGTGAAAGAGCGATTGGCTTTGCTCTATTTTGAGATGGACGATAATGAGCATTTCAATGAAATACTCGATCAGTTTACCGATAAGGAGCTTCTTTCATTGTTTCAGCTTATTTATATTCCACAAAATCCGAACTTATTTGATAGAGATACTTTGATAATTTATCTGAATAAAGCTCGTGAGGCAAGAACTCTATTCAAAAATTTGAAATATTAACATTTTCCCATCATTGTGTATAGTGTATTATTTTTCAGATTATTATCTATCAAGTATAATGATGAAGAATAGCGAATTGAAGGAATGTAGGGAATTTTTTATTCCATTTATTTGGTAAATAAATATTTTCAACTACCTTTGCACTCGCTTTGATAAAGCAACAGGGAGATTCCGTAGCTCAGCAGGTAGAGCACATCACTTTTAATGATGGGGTCCTGGGTTCGAGCCCCAGCGGGATCACTAGCAAATGATGTAAAAAGAAGTAAAACCTTGATTTTCAGTAGAAAGTCAAGGTTTTTTCTTTTGTCCAAATAGGCAGAAAAGGGCAATTTACGGCTCTTCCCTAAAAGTTGTGGACTAGGCATAAATATTCGTTAATCTAAATAAAAAATAGGGTATATGCTTTACTCCTCTGAGCGTAGCTCTAAATGCTTTAATCTTGGCATTGAAAGATT
>NZ_JAIXHZ010000176.1:0-11279 GCF_043392705.1 Dysgonomonas sp. Shenzhen-Wh21 | reverse complement strand
CCTTATTGATACCCGCAGCACCACCAAAAAAATCGAAGGGAGTGCCCATATCCAAAGGTACACCTTTTTTATTACAAATAGTAAGATCTACTGCCATTCCATAATTATGAAGACCTGTACGTGAAGGGTTTGCGACATAAGCCGCATATTTGGTATTCTGCACCACCCGATACATCTTATGCTGCACACTCAAAGGACGTACGGCATCATAAACCAATAAACTATAATCAGGGTGGAGTGTTTTCAAATACTTCTGTGCAGCCACCAGCTTTTTTGCAGCCAAAGGATGCAGATATATATTTGCCAACGAATCGTAAAGGATTGTTTTTGTAAAGTTATCTGTTGTTGCATACTTTAGATCTACACGAATACTACTGTCTAAAGCATTGACATTTATCAGCTCCTGCGTTTGCAAATATTCTTCGAGACTAATAGATGCTGTCTTTTGCTGCTGAGCAAATAAAGCACAAGGCAACAACAAAAGACAGCAATATAGAAATATATATTTTTTAATCTTCCTCATCCTCTTCATCGAAGTCATACTCAACATATTCCCTGCTCAATATTTCGTCGATAATTTCACATGTTTGCACAAACTCCTCTGTATTCTTTAATCTGTCGATAGACTGATATGCTTCTTTAAGAGATTGCAGCATGATCACATCATCTTCGCTAGCTCCCATCTCCGGACTTTCAACAAACCAATGCAATTCATTTTTCAGGTTCTCACGGGCAGCATTATAAAAAACAAGAGCGGCTTCAGTCTCTCCCACCCGTTCCTTTATTTTAGCAGCTTCTATCATATCATGCCCCACTATATTTTTGTAGTTACTCATGATAGACAGCGTAAGCTTGGTTCTCATAACCGTGGCAAAGTGCAGTCCTTCAACATCTTCCTTTTCACGAAAATAATAAGCCAATGTATTCAATGACATACGAATCGATGAAGCTTCTTTGATTACAACTTCGGAAACAGGCCTCATAGGATATCCTTGAGTCTCCTTTTGCAACTGCTCAATCATATCGGGTGTAAAATCGAAAATCTTATTCAAGATCGATTCTTTTATTTCATCATAATTCCCATTGATATCTGATGCAAAAACGAAACGAACCAAATCTCTGAATAAACGACTATTCGGCTCTTTGATCGTTACAAAATCGTATGTATCAAGTGTATTGCTCTTACCCTCTGTAAAAAGTTCGGCAAGTATTTTATTTATATGCTCATCTTCTTCCGATAATATCGGGTGCAATTCTTCGGTTTTGTTTTCTATTATCAAATCCCATATTAGCTGGTTTTCGGTACTAAAAAATGGTTTCAATTCGTCATTCAGCGTCAGTCTTTTGTTTGTCATTGGTATTAGTATTAGTTATATTTGTTTCTTGTGATACAGTTCCTTTTTTCATCGCCGAATATATCTCTTCCTGAATACGTGTACGTATATTTAAAGTAGATATCGCATTATGAGTTCGCTTATCGTTCACTCTGTTCGACAAAAATATATAAATTAAATTATTATCGGGATCAACCCAGAAGCAAGTTCCTGTAAATCCTGTATGCCCGTATGTACTGGCAGGTGCGCTTAACGCTGTCGGACTCGATTTGCCGGTGGTTGTTTCCGGCTTGTCAAAGCCCAGCCCACGACGTGAAATTCCGCTCTTTGCTTGAAGAAACAGTTGACAAGTTTTTGGCGACAAATACTCCTCACCGCCATACGTACCCATATTCAGCCACATCTGATACAGCTTGGCAATATCATTCGCATCCGAAAATAAGCCTGCATTACCCGATATTCCACCCATAAAGGCTGCACCTTCGTCATGTACATAGCCTTGCAAGAGTTGTTTGCGTAGAAAATCATCTTTCTCGGTAGGGACAATTCTCTGCTTATCGAATTTTGTCAAGGGCTTGTAAGTGGTGGTTGTAGCACCGAGCTTGCTGAAAAAGTTTTCCTGTACAAATGTATTCAAATCCTCTTTCGATATTTTTTCTACGACTTCTTTCAGTAGCATAAAGTTGAGACAACTATATACATATTGTTTTCTTTTAGACAATTTTGACTTCGCAATTTCAGAAATAATAGTATCTGAATAAGTTTCGTTGATGTAAAACCCCTCGGCCAAAGGTAAGAAACCTGCTTTAGGAGTTTGAGACACTATCGAAGGTTTAAATTTATAATCTGTACGAGCCCATGTATTCGCATCAAACTGAGCAGAATAAAGAGAAGTCTGCGTACGATTGAATAATTTACCTTCATAGCTATCATCGTCTATCGCATTCATATAATAAGGTATAAAGGCAGGAAGTCGGCTTTCGTGCAAGAGAGCATCGCGGACTGTTATATCCGATTTATCCGTACCTTTCAGTGCAGATACATAGTTGCTGATAGGTGTATTGAGTTTCAATTTAGCATCGTCATACAATTTCATCACGGCAGGAACGGTAGCCGTAGCCTTCGTCATGGAGGCAAGGTCGTACAAGTCGGTATTCGTTACCTTTTGCTTGCCATCATATTCGAACGAACCGAATGATTTATTATAAATAACTTCTCCATCTTTGGCTATCAATATCTGACAGCCCGGAAAAGCCTGAGATTTTATCCCTTCCTGTACAATAGTCTCTATACCATCCAGTCGGCTTGTTACTATGCCTACATCTTCGGGCACAGTATAGCTTAGTCTTATTTTTTTAGTATTGATCCCTTTTCCTTCTTTAAACACTCCTTTCACTGTCACAGGAGCTTTTCCTGTAATAGCATTTCCGCCAAATATAGCTTGAGCCGCATAGTTCTGAGCGAGATCGGTATCTTCATAAGCCAGCAAAACTCCATCGGCATTTTTGACTGTAGAGGCATAAGCTGCTACCCGATAAGGATTAATGAAAAAGGTCAGTACAGTTTCTTTTCCTTGTATTACATTTTGTATAGCAGTACTAAAATTTGTTCTTGTAGTGTGCACCGATACTATAATTGTATTATATGGCTCAAGGACTTTTTTCAGTTGCAGAAGAGCATCGCTATCCGAAACATTGAAGCAGGTAACATCTCCATACATTTTCAAAATATTATGAAATGTATTGTCCACCGAAGCGCCTATTGATATCGCTGCAATTTTTCTCTTATCAAGTCCCTTTAGCGGAACGATTTTATCATCATCTTTTATCAATGTCATCGCATCCCGATGCAGATTTCGGTTTATCCACTCGGCATTCGTATTATTCAGGCTTTGAATAAGACCCGAAGCTTCTATAGTCGTGACATGATTCAAACCCAGGATATATTTATACGCCAATACCTTCTTACACTTAACCTCTATTTGTGATTCCGTGAGTAAGGTATCTGCTATCGCTTTCTTTACCGCATTAAATTCTTTTGCTGTATTAACGGGCCCGAGAAGAACATCATTGCCCGCCAACAAAGCCCTCACACAATAGTTATCTTCACCTGAAACTCCTTTCATCTGTAAGCCATCTGTAAAGATCAATCCCGAGAAGCCAAGATCGTTTTGCAACAGCTTCGTAGTGATAGGTTCAGACAGAGAGCTGGGTTGCCTTTTGGGATCGAGAGCAGGAATATTCAAATGCCCGATCATCATTCCCGACAAACCTGCATCAATGTATTTTCTGAAAGGCTTTATCTCAAAATCATCAAGCCTGTCTTTGTCATGTGTAATGGTAGGCAAAGTTTTATGAGAGTCAGTGGATGTATCGCCATGTCCCGGAAAATGTTTCGCTACGGCCATCACCCCACCTGCTTCCAAGCCTTTCGAATACATAACACCAAGTTGGGCCACACGATCGGGGTCTTCACCGAACGAACGGTTCCCGATCACAGGATTATTGGGATTGCTATTAACATCGAGCGCAGGAGCAAAATTTACTTGCACGCCTATCAACTTACACTGACGAGCGACTTCGAGACCATAATAATATAACAGGGAATCATTTTGAATTGCACCTAGCATCATATTGCGAGGAAACTGCGTTGTATTATCTAACCTCATCGACAAGCCCCATTCCCCATCGAGCGAGATCATCAAAGGAGTTTTAGCTGTTTGTTGCGCATAATTGGTGAGTTCCGCTTGATTTTGGGGAGAGCCTTTAGAGAACAAAATTCCGCCGACATACTGGTTCGTTATCAGGTTTTTTATTGTGGTTTTATTCGATTCTGTATTATCTCCGCTGACAATAGGCATAAAAAGCTGCCCGATACGCTCATCCAGCGACATTTGATTATAAACCGAGTCGACCCAATGTCCCATTTTTTCTTTATCGACCGTATCGTAGAGAGTCGTTGTTTTACTTCCTAAAGCAGCAACATTGAGGCATATCGTTGCAAAAAATGCAGTTGCAGCTGCTATATATTTTATTTTCATTTTATACTTGATAATAAATTAAAAGGCTTTTTCTCCTGTATACATACAAAAGTATAACGAATAAGCCTTATAAAACCAATAAAAAACTTTAATTAAACATAGATTAACAAAGATATAATACCTTGTGTTATGATTATTTAACCTTAAAATATATCCACCAAATAACGAAATAAAAACTTCTTCGTTATATATTTATCATCAATAAACTATCAAATTTGACATATATGAATGCGCTTAGAAAAGTAAGTCTTTTTATCATTATACTATTCACGCAGACAGGTATTATATACTTGTATGCCCAAGAATATAAGCCGTTAATTACATCCAAACCGAAATTATTACAAAGCAGCTCTTTGCCCGACAAGACATTATTTCCTAAAATAGATTTATCTGCATCACCTCAGGTTCCTTTAAATATCGACTCCGACAAATGGGAAAACAAAATTCCAGAATTAAATATTGAACAAATAAGCTTTAACTCAACGTATCCCAGATTAATAGCCCCTACTCTATTTATTGCTTATGGCATCATGGCACACGAGAATCATATGCTTAAAGATCTGGACAAAAGCACAAACAATGAGGTAGGCGAGCACTTTAAGAATAAGATGATATATGATGATTATCTACAGTTTGCCCCTGCCGTTTCTGTATATGCACTAAATCTTGCGGGAATTAAAGGAAATCACGATCTGAAAGATGTAACGATCATAATGGCTATGTCTCACCTTCTGATGGCGGGAACTGTGAACATTCTAAAAAACAGCACCGGAGTACTTAGACCGGACGGATCGACACGTAATTCATTTCCGTCGGGTCATACAGCTACAAGTTTTGTCGGTGCACACATACTGTTCCGTGAATATATAGGCAAATCACCCTACATAGCTTTTAGCGGATATATAGCCTCTTCTGCAACAGGCGCATTGCGTGTACTTAACAAAAGGCATTGGGTAAGTGATGTTTTAATGGGAGCCGGTATAGGCATATTCAGTGTCGAAGCCAGTTATCTTTTATTGCCAACAATCAATAAAATTTTATACCCGAATCACTTAAATTCAAAACATACTCTGGCAATAGCTCCAAATATAGGAGATAACTGCTACGGAATAGGAATGGAATACACCTTCTGACGCCCATCCTAATAGTTTCAAAAATAGAGGTTAAGGTATTGCAATTTTCGGAAATATCGTTATCTTTGCATCCGCTTTGCGTAATCTCTGACGGGAGGTGCTCGTGTATATTGCGTATATTAACAACAAAACCATATATAATCATGGACTTAATTAAAGTTGCAGAAGAAGCATTTGCTACAGGAAAAGAGTTTCCTAAATTCAAAAGTGGTGACACAGTGACAATTGCTTACCGTATCAAAGAAGGTAACAAGGAACGTGTTCAGCAGTACCGCGGTGTGGTTATTAAAATTGCAGGACACGGAACAAAAAAACGTTTCACTGTTCGTAAAATGTCTGACAACATCGGTGTAGAAAGAATTTTCCCTATCGAATCACCATTTATTGACAGTATCACTGTAAACAAAGTGGGTAAAGTTCGTCGTGCTAAATTGTATTACCTTCGTAGTCTTACAGGTAAGAAAGCTAGAATCAAAGAAAAAAGAGTTGTGTCTAACAAAGCTTAATTCTTTATCCTACAACAAAGTACGAAAAAGATACAGAAGAGTCTGCCTACAATGCAGGCTCTTTTTTAATATCTATGCACTGCTACCTCTTACAGATTATTCTTACCTTTAGCCCATTATACCAAATTCTGTGCGAAAAACTTTAATTATGAGATTCTATAAACCATCGCTCATTCTGATTATTCTATTCTGCTCGACACTAATAAATACAAATAATCTCTTTGCTCAACAAGGAAAGTCAAAGAACGAATATGTTTATCTCTTTATGGGTACAGCCGGAGATAACGGACAAGTAGATCCTGCCGCATGTGTTCCATACGGTATGGCGAGGGTTTGTCCCGATTCTGATCCCAGAACTCATGTCGGATACGATTATGATGTAAGTAAGATTTCCGGGTTCTCGGTCAATCGTATATCTGGTATCGGGTGTAGTGGCGCAGGAGGCAATTTAAGCATCAAACCCGTAGCGAAAGACGTTAGCATCAGTATGAATAAAGAGCTGGAATCTGCTACTCCGGGTTACTATACCACCACTCTTACCAATGGAATAAAAGCGGAATTGACAGCAACTCACAATGTAGCCATAGAACGTTATCACTACCCAAAGGGAGAGGCGCAAAAGATGTCAATAAATTTTGCATCATCTTTCACCAGAGTATTAGGCTGTGATTACAAAATTGTTTCAGACAAGGAAATACAAGGATATATACATGCTGGCAACACATGCGATCATGGAGCTTACAAACTATACTTCAACATAAGCATAAGTAAACCCTTTACAGTAAATGCAAAGCATGAGCAAGATGTAGAGCTGGCGTTTGAGGGAACTGATAATCAACCGATAGAAGTAAGAGTTGCACTTTCTCCGATTAGCACAGAAACAGCTCGTTTAGAAAACGAAGGGATAAAAAGCCTTTCTTTTGAACAAATAAAATCACAAGCCAGTAATGTTTGGGAAAATATCTTATCGCGAATAGAAATAAAAGGAGCTGGCGAAGACGAAAAGAAACTATTCTACACCTCTCTGTACAGAGTATTTCTTAGTCCGGCAAATACGACGTCGATCGACGGAAAGTATTTGGCTACAAATGGAGAAGTACAGCAAAAAAAGGATTATACATATTACAGTTGCTGGTCTATGTGGGATACATATCGCACCAAATTTCCGTTGATCACCCTACTCGATTCGAAATCGATGAGAGATATTGCAAACTCTTTGTGTAATCTGTATATATACGGCAAAAAAGATTGGGCTACAGACTTCGAATCAACCCCGACAGTGCGTACCGAGCATTCACAAGTTGTGTTACTGGATGCGTACAAGAAAGGGATCACCAATATCAATTTAGCTAAAGCTTACAATGGAATAAAAAAGGAAATGGACAATCTCCCTACCAATCGTCCCGATCAGACACTGGAAAGCTGTATCGACTGGTGGGCTATGGCTCAGATAGCTGAGATACTAAACAAAACGGATGACGCTAATTACTATAGCGACAAAGCAAAAAGCACATTTATAAAAACATGGAATACAGATTTTAATAACATTGACGATTCTTTTACAAAGATGCGAGGCAGCGGGCTTTATCAAGGTACACGCTGGCAATACCGCTGGGCTCTGCCTCAATACCTGAACGAAATGGCTGACAGTGCAGGAGGACAAGACATCTTAGCGAAGCAGCTCACCTATTTCTTTGACAACAATCTGTTTAATCAAGGAAACGAACCGGGAATACATGCTCCGTATATTTTCAATCGCTTGCAACAATACGATAAAGCTCAGGCGAATGTAAGACGCATCATAAAAGAAGATTTGAACCACCTGTATGGAGGGAATGCCGAATATCCGACACCTTATTATGGCAAGCCTTTTAAGACAGAACCGAAAGGATACATGCCTGAAATGGACGAAGACGATGGTACAATGAGCGCATGGTATGTATTCTCTACGATAGGATTATATCCTCTGGTAGTAGGCGAACCGTGGTACGAGATCGTTTCTCCGCTTTATGATAATATTACCATACAGTTGGATAACGGGAAAAAATTAAACATTACAACTAAGAACCGTAAATCACCCGATGCTATAATTAGACAGGTGAAGTATAACGGAAAAATTATCTCCGATTTCAGAATAAACCACAATGACATTCTCAAAGGTGGAACTTTGGAGTTAGAGTACAAATAGGATTTAAAATCTTTAGAGATTAAAAGATTATATGAAAGACTTTATTATATCAGAATCAAAAAACGAACAAGCAGTTCTAGTAGGGCTTATCACTCAATACCAAACAGAAGAACAGGTAAAAGAGTACCTCGACGAACTTGCATTCCTTGCCGAAACGGCGAGTATCGTTCCTGTAAAAAAATTCACACAAAAGCTTGAAAAGGCAAATCCCGTTACCTTCGTAGGGACAGGAAAATTACAGGAAATAAAGCAATATATGGAGGAAAATGAGATCGGTCTAGTCATTTTCGACGATGAACTTTCTCCCAAGCAGATAAGGAATATAGAGAAGGAATTACAAGTGAAAATTCTTGACCGCACAAGCCTTATTCTCGATATATTTGCCATGCGTGCCCAAACTGCTTATGCGAAGACACAGGTAGAACTGGCACAATATCAATATCTGCTTCCACGTTTGACCCGTTTATGGACTCACTTAGACCGTCAGCGAGGGGGAGGTGTAATGATGCGTGGTGTGGGGGAAACTCAGTTGGAGACCGACCGCCGTATCATTCTTACCAAGATAGCATTCCTAAAAGAAGAGCTGAAAGGTATTGACAAACAAATGGCTTCTCAGAGAAAAAACAGAGGTAAAATGGTACGTGCTGCCTTAGTAGGATATACCAATGTGGGAAAATCAACCCTCATGACGCTGCTAAGCAAATCGGAAGTTTTTGCGGAGAACAAGCTTTTTGCGACACTGGATACGACCGTAAGAAAGGTTATTATCGATAACCTCCCATTTCTATTGTCGGATACTGTAGGATTTATCCGCAAATTGCCTACTCATCTGGTCGAATCATTTAAATCTACATTAGACGAAGTAAGAGAGGCTGATCTGTTATTACATGTAGTGGATATTTCTCATCCAAACTTCGAAGAACAAATAAAGGTAGTGAATAAAACATTACTAGAGATAGACAAAGAGGAAAAACCAACTATATTGATTTTTAATAAAGTGGACTCTTTTTCTTATAAACCCAAAGATGAAGATGACTTGACTCCTAAAACAAAGGAAAACATTTCTTTGGAGGAACTCAAAAACTCGTGGATGAACAAAATGCACAACGATTGTATTTTTATTTCGGCTACAGAGAAATTGAATATCGAGGAGTTGAAACAAAAGTTGTATGAGAGGATAAAAGCGATCCATATAGAACGCTACCCTTACAACGATTTCCTCTTTCAGAAGTACGATGAAGAAATGGAATAAGGAAGAAAAGAAAATAGTACAGCCTGATGCAAAAAACAATTTCTTATATAAAAGAATATCTAAAAGCGTATTATCCCGAAAGTGAAATTTCGGGATTTATACGTATTATAATAGAACATACAACCAAGCGTTCGTATCCTCAGGCTGTGATATCAGACACAAAGTTGACGGAAGAACAAACAATCCTGCTGCACTCTATACTAGATCGCTTAAAAACGTTCGAACCAATACAGTATATTATTGGTGAAACCGAATTTTTCGGACTTCCTTTCCATGTGACGAAGGATGTATTGATACCCCGCCCCGAAACGGAAGAGCTTGTGGAACTAATTTTGAACGAAAACAAAAAATCTGGACTAAAAGTACTCGACATCGGCACAGGTAGCGGAGCTATTGCAATAGCATTAGCAAAGCATTTAGAAAAGGCAGATATCGAAGCATGGGATATATCAGAAGAGGCATTAAAGATTGCGACCTTCAACGCAGAATCAAATGCTGTGGATATAACTTTCAGAAATGTGGATGTTTTAAAAGATTATCCTACAGACACTAAATTTGATATCATAGTCAGCAATCCTCCTTATATCTTGGAAAAAGAAAAATCCAGAATGGATCAGAATGTTTTGGATTATGAACCACACACCGCACTATTCGTCCCCGATAGTAATGGGCTTTTATTCTATGACCGAATTGCAGATATCGCCTTAGATTTACTCGAACCAAACGGTAAATTGTACTTTGAAATAAATCAGAGAAAAGGAGAGGATACAGTACAATTAGTCAAAAGCAAAGGTTTTATAAACGTTTGCCTATTTCAAGATTTAAACAAAAACGACAGGATGGTAAGAGCAGAGCTAGACAGATAATGTACTAGATTCTATCAAAACAAAAAACTTTACTACGTTCAGGATAATATTTTTCCTACTTTTGAGTGTTATTCTAAAAACAAGAGAAATTGAAGTTATCCGAACCACAAGCACTCAACCGTGTCGCAGCCTATTGTTCCAGAGCCGAACGATCTGAATTTTCCGTACGCAAAAAATTACTTGCATGGGAATTATCCTCCGATGCTATAGAACGAATCATGGACAGGCTAAGGAAAGAGAAATACCTTGACAACACACGTTTTGCAAGAAGCTTTATCAACGATAAATTACGGTTCAACAAATGGGGTAAGACCAAAATTGTTTTCGAACTCAGAAAACTTAATATTCCAGAATCTATCTACAACCCGATTTTGGAAGACCTTGCGGGAGACGAGTTCGAAAAACAACTAATGCACATCCTCTCCATAAAAGAGAAATCAGTAAATGCAAAAAATGACTATGATAAGAGAACCAAGCTAATACGCTTTGCTCTGGGACGAGGCTTTTCAATGGATCTGTGTATTAAATGTGTAGATGAAATCTTAGGCGGTACTTATGATGACAATTTTTCATAATTTTCTCGATCTTTTTTTCCCCAGCCTCTGTGTTGTCTGCAAAGAGCGATTGAGCGAAGGGGAGCAGCACATTTGCACCGACTGCCTGCTGCTCATACCCAAAACGAATTTCCACCTGCAACCCAACAATCGTCTGGAACAGTTTTTTGCCGGACGCTTTCCCTTCCAATATATTGCCGCTTTTGCCTATTTTGTAAAAGGAGGCAGCATACAGCATATTATTCACGAATTGAAATACAATCGAAACCCTCACATCGGCAGATTTATCGGTGAGCTATGTGGAGAAAATATAAAAAACAGCGATTTTATTTCTTCTATAGATATGCTCGTCCCCGTTCCTCTTCATCCGAAGCGCCAAAAAGAAAGAGGCAATATATTGGAAGGG
>NZ_JAIXHZ010000175.1:0-8787 GCF_043392705.1 Dysgonomonas sp. Shenzhen-Wh21 | reverse complement strand
GCTATGGCTTCATCTATCGACATGTATGCCGAATTGCTCTTAGTCAACGAAACAGGAAATCTACCTGTACCATTACATTTGCGTAATGCGCCTACAAAGTTGATGAAGGAATTGAATTACGGAAAGGAATACAAATATGCGCATAGCTTTGAAAATAATTTTGTACAACAAGATTATGTACCTAAAGAGATAAAGGGTAGACAATTTTGGAAACCCCAGCAGAATGCATCTGAAAGTAAAATAATGGAATGGCTCAAAAAGCTCTGGAAAGATCGGTATTAAGAATCTACACAAGTATTATTTTTAAGAATTTAAATTATCTAATAATAGAATTGTAGTTTACTTTTATAGCAAAAAAGTAACATACAAAAACATACAATTAGCTGTTACTTTTGTCACTTTTTGAAAAGGTCTCTGCAACAATTAAGTTTAGAATAATGAATAATAAACTATTGCTATTTTTCTCTATAATCTTTTATCTAACGAGTATATATACTTTTTCGCAAGCGTATCATACACAGGCAATATCAGATGATATATATACGGTACAGGTAAATAAAAATAACGATTGGAGTTCATATCCCATCATCGCATTGAATGGCAATGATTATGTACATATTAGTTTCGATCGTATTTCTGAAGACTCAATGAATCGTTTACGTTATCGGATAATCCATTGCGATGCATACTGGAAAAGAAGCAGTGGCATATCCGAGATAGATTATCTAAGTGGATTCAATGATAACCCGATAGATGATTATGCTTCTTCTTTAAATACAACCGTAGAATATACCCACTTTGCTATTGATATTCCTAATAATGATGTAAATGTTAAATTATCAGGAAACTATGTTGTTGAAGTTTACGAAGATGGTATACCTGACGAAGTTTTACTTACTGCTTGTTTCTCTGTCGTAGATTCACAAGTAAGCATCGCTCCAAGTATTACTTCTAATACGGATATTGATACAAATAAAGGTCATCAGCAGTTGTCCTTTAGTATATTGCATCAGAATCTTAATATAAGAGATCCTTTTACCGAATTGAAAATCTTTGCTTGGCAAAACAACCGCCTCGACACTGAAAGGCATCAAATAAAACCTACTTATGTTAGCTCCGATAAATTAATATATGAACACAATCGGAATCTGATATTTGAAGCAGGAAATGAATATCGTCGATTCGAAACGTCAAGTTATAGATACAATGGTTTGAATGTAGAGCATATTGAATATAATCGGCCTAATTATACAATGTACATCGTTCCTGATAAAACCAGATCCGGTAGGTCATATAGTTATGATCAAGATCAAAATGGAAGGTTTTATATTAGAAGTAACGATACGAATGATAGTGAGATAGAGTCTGATTATTTTAATACGGTATTTACTCTACCAATGGATAGCCCGATAGGCGAGGATATTTTTATTAATGGAAACTTTACTGATAATAACTTTACCGACAAATACAGAATGAAATATGATGAAGAGAACAGACAATATTATATAGCTCTGCTTTTAAAGCAAGGTTTGTATAATTATCAATATCTGACTAAGTCGGGAGCCAGTTACTCAACAGCAAAAATAGAAGGTAATTATTTTGAAACAGAAAATGAATATCAGATATTTGTCTACTATCGCCCTTCCGGACAACGTTACGACAGCCTCATAGGCATACAAAATATTCAATCAAGAAGTAAATAAGGAATTAACCTATATAAAAAATCCTCTTTATGCAAATGCGTAAAGAGGATTTTAATATATAAGCTTATACTTTAATTATTCAAGGTAGGTGTATCCATAAAGGCCTGAACGATAGTTTGATAGAAATTCTTTTCCTTCTTCTACTGTTATTGTCCCTTGTTTAACACTCGAAGTAACCCATGTTTCAACAGTGCGGACAAGCTTCTTCGCATTGTATTGAGCATAGTCTAATACTTCTGCTACAGTTTCACCATCTATCATTTGCTCTATCTTGTATCCGTCTTTATCAACTGAGATATGAACCGCATTTGTATCTCCGAATAGGTTGTGAAGATCACCCAATATTTCCTGATAAGCACCCACTAGGAATACTCCGAGGTAATATGATTCGTTCTTCTTCATGCTATGTACCGGCAAGTATGATGACTGATTACCGTTAGAGATAAAGTTATCTATCTTTCCGTCAGAGTCACAAGTTACATCCTGTAGTGTTGCTGTTCTATCCGGCTTTTCGTCCAATCTATGAATTGGTATAATCGGGAAAATCTGGTCAATAGCCCAAGAGTCCGGCAACGACTGAAATAAGGAGAAATTACAGAAATATTTATCCGGTAATAATTTTGATAATTGTTTTAACTCCTCAGGAGCATGTTTTGCTCTGCCTGCAATTTGGAATATTTCACGGGCAATAGAGAAGTAAAGACGCTCTACCTGCGCTCTCGTTTTCAATGTTAGCATTCCCAAACTAAATAAGTCGAGAGCTTCTTCACGAATCTGTTGTGCGTCGTGCCAAGCTTCTAACATACGCGATTGGCTAAGATCGTCCCATATTTGATACAGCTCTTTAACGAGTTCATGGTCATCTTCCGACAACTCTTTATCTTCATCCCACTCCGGCAAAGTAGCTGTTTCCAACACTTCAAATACCAGAATAGAGTGATGTGCCGTAAGCGATCTGCCCGATTCTGTTATAATATTAGGGTGTGGGATGCCATTCTTATCAGCTGCATCTACCATTGTAGCGATAGAGTCATTCACATACTCTTGTATGGAGTAGTTTACACTACTTTCGTTATAAGAAGAACGTGTACCGTCGTAGTCAACGCCCAGTCCCCCACCAATATCAACAAACTCCACCTTAAAGCCCATTGCATGCAGCTGTACATAGAATTGAGCGGCTTCACGTAAAGCTGTTTTTATCCGGCGAATTTTGGTAATCTGGCTTCCGATATGGAAGTGAATAAGACGTAAAGAATCTTGCATATTTGCTTTTTCAAGATATGCTAAAGCTTCTAACAGCTCACTCGAATTCAATCCGAATTTGCTTCCATCGCCTCCTGATTCTTCCCATTTACCACTACCGGAACTGGCCAGCTTGATGCGGATACCAATATTAGGTGTTATTTTTAGTCTTTTAGCTATTTTGGCGATTAGCGGTATCTCATTCAGTTTCTCAACTACAATGAATATATGCTTGCCCATTTTTTGAGCTAATAAGGCTAACTCAATATAGCTTTCGTCCTTATATCCATTACAGATTATAAGCGAATCAGAATCGGTGTTGATTGCTATAACGGCATGAAGTTCCGGCTTAGAACCGGCTTCCAGTCCGATATTGAATTTTTTTCCATGGCTGATAAGTTCTTCTACCACCGGGCGCATTTGATTTACCTTGATAGGGTATATTATATGGTTTTGCCCTTTATATTCATATTCTTCGGCAGCCTGTTTAAAGCACGTGGAAATTTTCTCGATCCGATTATCCAGGATATCCGGAAAACGAATCAAAACAGGAGCTGACACATCGCGAAGCTGCAATTCGTCCATCAGTTCTTTTAAATCAACAGCCACCCCGTCTTTTCTCGGAGTTACAACAACGTTACCTTTCTCATTAACAGAAAAGTAATTAATACCCCAGCCTGCGATGTTATACAACTCAGCTGAGTCTTCGATGCGCCATTTTCTCATTCTTTGTGTAAAGTGAAATTTATTTAAATAGATAAATATGTTGTTATTTTAGCATTTTTAGGGTCTTTCGACTCCTCACCATAGATGTCGAAATCTGCTAAATAACGTCTTTTTATATTAGACTGCCAAATATGTGCCCAAGTTTTACCTACGGCATAAGGCAGTTCACCTTCCGAAAGGTACTTATAATATTTCGATTCCGGTATTTCTTTGAAAGTCAATCCCAAATTTGTAGGTATCCCTTCAACACTGGAAACTTTATAACCTAATACAGTCGTGTATTCTCCTGTATAGTCACTCTCATAATCAGTATAAATGCAATAGATATCATTAGATACCTTATTCGGCATCAGTTGCTGAATGTAAGCATTACGGAAAAAAACTTCCCATAGTTTTGCAATATCCTCTTGCGATTGATGATTCTGATTCGTAGTACGGACAGATATTCCAACAACCACAAACTTAGTCAGAGTGACTTCTTCACGATTCATCCTTATTTCCTCTTTAAGATATTTGTTACTTCTGCAATATACAAGTAATGAAAATCCTTTTCGGGATACCATCTTTCGATGATGTCTTTCTCTAGAAAAGCATCTTCTTGGATACGCTGGACAAAGAGCTTCTTGACAAAAATAGCTGTTTGGGCTTCCATAAAATATGGTATATGTTTATCGAAAGCAATATTAAGTCCGGCTTTTGAGATTTTGTTTTCATCACGTCCCGATACTTTACCTAAATAACTTAAGTCCTTTAAGTATTTTTTATCAAAGAAAGTAAGAGAGAAAGATTCTGTACTTTCCACAAACTCCCTTGTGTATCTTTGAGGACGTATAACAACAAATACTACTTCTTTGTTCCACATCACACCGTATCCTCCCCAACTTGCAGTCATTGTATTCACTGTACCATCGGGCTTAGATGCAGTAACGAGCATCCATTTGTTTTTTAGCCCAAATGAATCGGGAGTAAAATCTTTTATATCTATTTTTTCAAAGGATGTCATGATTGTCAATACTGTTTTCAACTAAAAAGTAACAAAAGTAACAGTTTTTATACTGTTTCTAGATATCACTTTTTTATTTCTAAACTAATTCTAATGGTCTGTATAAAGATAATTTAATCGAGTTTTAATACAGCTAAGAAGGCTTTTTGAGGAACTTCTACGTTTCCTACCTGCTTCATGCGTTTTTTACCTTCTTTTTGTTTCTCGAGAAGTTTACGCTTACGAGAGATATCACCACCATAACATTTCGCCGTAACATCTTTACGTACGGCCTTGATCGTCTCACGGGCAATAATTTTAGCACCGATAGCAGCCTGTATTGCTATATCAAATTGTTGACGGGGAATAAGTTCTCTCAATTTTTCACACATGCGACGTCCGAAGTTTACGGCATTGTCAACATGAGTAAGTGTAGAGAGAGCATCTACAGATTCACCATTTAATAGTATATCAAGTTTTACAAGCTTCGATTCACGATAGTCATGCATATGATAATCGAAAGAAGCGTATCCTTTCGAAATACTTTTCAGCTTATCGTAAAAGTCGATAACAATCTCTCCTAATGGTATATCATATATAATCTCAACACGATCTCCTGAGATATATTCTTGTTTGATAAGGATACCTCGTTTGCCGAGACATAAAGTCATAATAGCCCCTATATAGGTGGTATTGGTGATTACCGAAGCACGTATATAAGGTTCTTCTATATAATCTATCAGGGTAGGGTCGGGGAGTCCTGCCGGATTGTGAACCTCTTTCGTGTTCCCTTTCTTGTCGTGAACTATATAAGATACGTTTGGAACAGTTGTGATCACATCCATGTTGAATTCCCGGTCGAGGCGTTCCTGTATAATCTCCATATGTAAAAGACCTAAGAATCCGCAACGGAAACCAAATCCTAAAGCAACAGATGATTCCGGCTGAAATGTAAGAGAGGCATCATTCAATTGAAGTTTTTCTAAAGATGAGCGTAAGTCTTCAAAGTCTTCGCTATCGATAGGATAAACTCCGGCAAAAACCATTGGCTTGACTTCCTCAAAGCCTTCGATCGCTTTGTCGCATGCCCCTTTTACATGGGTGATTGTGTCACCTACTTTTACTTCTTTCGAAGTTTTGATCCCTGAAATTATATAACCAACGTCACCACACCTGACTTCATTACGCGGAGACATATCCAGTTTTAGTACACCTACTTCGTCAGCATCATATTCTTTCCCTGTTGCAAAGAATTTTACAAGATCACCTTTTTTTATTGTACCATTCACTACTTTATAATAAGCAATGATACCACGAAAAGAGTTAAAAACTGAATCGAAAATAAGTGCTTGCAATGGAGCTTCGGGATCACCTTGCGGTGCCGGTATTCGTTCTATAATTGAATCCAGTATGGTATAAACGCCTTCTCCTGTTTTACCACTGGCACGTATTATATCCTCTTTTTTTACACCTAACAGTTCTATAATCTGATCTTCAACTTCATCAGGCATAGCACTTGGCAGGTCTATTTTATTCAGAATAGGAATAATCTCTAGATCATGCTCTATTGCCATATACAGGTTTGATATTGTTTGTGCCTGTATACCTTGTGCTGCGTCTACGATTAATAATGCGCCTTCACATGCTGCTATAGATCGTGAAACTTCATACGAAAAGTCAACGTGTCCGGGAGTATCAATCAGATTAAGAATATATTTTTCGCCTTTATATACATATTCCATCTGGATAGCATGGCTTTTTATAGTGATGCCACGCTCACGTTCCAGATCCATGTTGTCAAGTACCTGAGCTTGCAAGTCTTTGCCTTCAACAGTCTTTGTATATTCTAAAAGCCTGTCAGCAAGGGTACTCTTACCATGATCAATATGTGCTATAATGCAAAAATTTCGTATTTTATTCATTCTATAATAAATCTTCTTTTTGGTATATCGATTTGAAGTAAATATACTACCCCAAATTAGGCTGCAAATATACAAAAAAGATATAAAATACAGGGCTATTCGCGAAACAGATTTGAGTGACTTTAAAGAAAGATTAAATCATAAGAAATAAATGCTGTATCATTCTTTATATAAAGTATGTCTATATGTAATAAAAATAGGATGCACCATTGATACATCCTATTTCTTTATTCTAATACAATTTTATTTCTCTGTTTCCTTATACCATTTATTTAGCTGCCCATTAACAAAAACAAAGTACCAGTGGTTTTTAAATTTATCTACGTATTCTAAAGTCTGGTCACCATTACTTCTTTGGTCGACAACTGAATATTTATCACCCATAAGTGAGACGATCTCTCGTTGTGTCATCCCCAGTTCTACTTGTTTAAGTTGTGTGTTGTAAACTGGTCCGCAAGCTGCAAGTGTAAATGCAACAAGGCATGCAAAAAATATCTTTTTCATAATATAATTGTTTTATAACCTATTTAACGTTCTAAGCATGTGTTTAGTTCTCAGATATAGAGTAATATCAATTTATAGTGATTTTTGAAAAAAGGAAATAATGAATTGCTAATCTTCTTTACAACAGTCACAACCCTCATGTTTCTCTAAAACTCTGTGAGGAAAATCTCCATGTCCAATTATTTCAATAGGACACGAGTTGTATGATTTTTCAAGCCAGTCGGTCGAGATGTTCGTGCCTGAATGATAATGCAGTTCTTCGTTTACGCATGCTATATTCTTCACGAGTGAAATAACGGTTCCAACATCATGAGATACCAGTATGATAGCCGTATCCAGATTTATCTCTTCGAGCAATTTGTAGAAATTGCTTTCAAAACGTTTATCCACATAGGAATTAGGCTCATCAAGAACCAACAAATCGGGGTCATCGATAATCGCCCTTCCTAGTAATGTACGTTGCAACTGCCCACCTGATAACGCACCTATCGAACGGTGTATAAGCTGTTCCAACCCCATTTTTTCGGCAATGACGCTCACCTTTTCTTTTTGTTCCTTTGTATAAGAAGAGAAAATACCTTTTTTTACGGTTAATCCAGACAAGATAACATCATATACAGATATTGGGAATTTTTTATCAATCTGGTTGATCTGAGGTAAGTAACCTATGTTTATTTTATCAACCTTTATATTATTCCTATAAAAAGATATTTTGCCCGAAGCCGGCTTAACCAACCCCATGAGAGTTCTCAGAAGAGTTGTTTTACCTCCTCCGTTTGGGCCGATAATACCAAGGAAGTCATTCTTGGTAACTTCCAGATTGACATTCTTCAATACATAAGGATTGCCGTCGTATCCTACAGAAAGATCTTTTATGTCAAGAATTTTACTCATCAATTAATCTTCTAAAGCCATAGCTCTAGCTATTTTAATCATTTCTTCACTCCAATTATAAGACAGTAGATTGATAGGTATAGCTTTTCCGCCAATAGCTTCGGCTACTGTTTCAGCATTCTTTGTGTCAAATTCTTTTTGAATAAAGACAACTTTTATACCTTCAGCTTTTGCTTTGTCTATAAGTTCTTTCAATTGCGCAGGAGAAGGGTTTTTTCCTTCATGCTCAATGGAATACTGTGTCAGCCCATATTCTTGAGCAAAATAGCTAAGCGCAGGATGGTAAATGATAAAAGCTTTGCTTGGTGCTTTTTCCAGATACGATTTTATTATACTATCGGTCTTGTCTATTTCAGAGAGAAGTTTATCGTAATTTGCTTTGTAATCAGCTTCATTTACTCTGTCTATTTCAATAAGCCCTTTGTACATGTTTTCTGCAATGATTTTAGCAGAAACGACAGAACTCCATGTATGTGGATCTCCTCCTACATGTCCATGATGACTATGATCATGTCCTTCGTGATGATTGTGGTCTTCACAGGTTGATTCTATGCCATCAGAACAATCAACTACTTTAAACGCAGGATTACTTGCAGAAACTTTATTTATCAGAGAATTTTCTATACCAAGATAACCTACCTTAAAGTAAGCTGTGCTTTTGTCGGCAATCACTTCAAAGTAGAATGCATTATTTCTCCCGGAATGAATCCGGAAAGTGCAGACTTTACTCCTTCACAGATGATGAATCTTGACAAAAGCACAGCTTACTTTAATGTAGGTTATCTTGGTATAGAAAATTCTCTGATAAATAAAG
>NZ_JAIXHZ010000174.1:0-4738 GCF_043392705.1 Dysgonomonas sp. Shenzhen-Wh21 | reverse complement strand
AAGGACGATTGTTAACCATCTTCATATGGAATAATTGATTGTTAGCATCCAACACAAAATATCCTTCATCGTAAGGCTTACGTGGATTTGGATTTCCTATAAGCCATTGGGCGGGATACTGAAACCCTTCTTTGTCCAGAGCCTGTTGAAAAAGCCTACTTTTTTCAACTTCCAATGTATTGGTTTGTGCATCTATAAACTCAATGTTATTTTTAAGACGAAACACATCGTTCGGAATTTCTAATCCTACACGCTTAGGCATAGTTTCTAATAAAATATAAAGCCCATTGACAGGAGTATTTATATCTGAAGGCTTGTATTTATAAACAACAGATTTAGATCGGAGTAACTGCGGGGTTATTTTTTGCCCATTGATACTATCCGGCAATTTCCCATCAGTCATCAACTGACGATAATTCAACATTGGCATGAGGGAGTCGAACTGCGCTGTATTATATTTGTTCCCCTTCAAATCTTGCATCGGGAACTTTTTGTTTTTGTAATCTATTAAGCCAATATCTTTCAGTATTGTACTGTAATAGGCAAAAGGATATTGGTCAGAGTTATATGTTGCTTTATTTACCAAAGCAGGAATTACCCACATTCCTATTAAGGTTATGAACAACAGTATGATTATATAAATAATATTTTTAAACTTCATTTCTGTAACTTTCTATCAATTAATATTCCGTTATTGTGCCCCATCTTTAAACCGATACATAGAATAGAAGGGAAAGAAAAAGCAAAGAACCATTAAAACTACAAGATATGGCATAAATGGCATGTAGGCTCCTGAAACGGAGCGGATGAATAGGAAAGAAAGAAAGCCAATAGAGGCCAATGTATATCCTATTCGTTGACGCCATATGGGTTCAAGGCTTATCCATGCAGCGAATAAGTATCCAAAAATACCAGCAAGCAAATATGGTAAGTTTGCCCATATCATTGCTTTTATAATTTCTGAAGGATAATAGAAAGAAAAAGAAAACG
This sequence comes from Dysgonomonas sp. Shenzhen-Wh21, assembly GCF_043392705.1. NCBI lineage: Bacteria > Pseudomonadati > Bacteroidota > Bacteroidia > Bacteroidales > Dysgonomonadaceae > Dysgonomonas > Dysgonomonas sp. Shenzhen-Wh21. Next base: position 3,748 of record NZ_JAIXHZ010000174.1, on the reverse strand, counting down.
ATAAGACTAGATAGCTTAACAAAAAGATAAACAACAAGATGCCTATTCCCAAAAAGAGTAAGACAGACATAATTTTTGTTTCTAACATAGGTAAATGCAAAGTCAATTTAAGACGCTTGTCATGCATTTCAGGGGCAAATTGAGAAACACCTAATAAAAGACCAGCCAAAAGAGGAATCCATTGTGCAAATCCGGGGAGAATAGGCATATCTTTAAGTATCACTGTCGACCAAATTTGTACAGCACCTCCAAGACGAAATTGTTGTCCTGTGTTTATGAGTGTGTAAATAATCAGAGCAACGAAGATAATTCCAATTAAGGTAACCACACGTCGGGTTTTAATCCATTCTTTAAATAAAAGAGCTTGTATCATATCTATTTGTATTCTGTTTCTTATTAATATTTACCTGTCAAACCTATAAAAGCGTCCTCTAATGTCAAAGCTTCCTCTTTTACCTCAGCAACAGCAAAAGGTGCTAATTTTTGATTCACAGCTCCTATTCCGTCAAAGGAATAAGTTTCCCAGAACGATCCGATCTTTTCTGTATTCCATAATCCATCTAAAGCACCTATCTCTTCAGTCTTGGCTGTAAAGCGATAGCGTTTAAATTGATTCATGATGTAACTTGTAGGTTGGTGAAGTAATATTTTACCATAATCGAGAATAATACAATCATCAATAAGCATTTCCATATCTTGTATTATATGGGATGTAAGGAAAATCGTTTTATCTTCGGCTGTCGCATATTCTTTCAGATATTCGATAAACAAGCGGCGATAGCCGGGATCTAATCCCATAGAGAAATCGTCGAGAATCAGCAAATCGGGATTTTGCGCAAATAGTAATCCGAGAGCTACTTGAGAACGTTGCCCGCAAGACATCGTACTTATCTTCTGAGTTTTAGTTACCTGTAGTTTTTTCAGCAATTCATAATACGCATCTCTGTTCCAATTTGGGAAAAAACTACTATAGAATTTCTCTATTTGTACAACATTAAAATACGTATGCTGTATATGTCCTTCGAGCAAAAGGCCTATACGAGCTTTGGTCTGTGGCGTAAAGTGGTCCATTTCTTCACCAAAAATTCGACACACACCTGCTTGTGGACGTAGATATCCGTTGAGGATATTTATAATTGTGGTCTTTCCCGTTCCATTTTTTCCGAGCAATCCTAATATCTTGCCTTTCTTGACTTCAAAACTCAAGTCTTGGTAGATAAGTTTTGTTCCATAATAGTGTGTTATTTTGTCACACTGAATAATTGTATCCATAATTGGTTCTTTTATGATAGTTGTTCTTAGTGATTCCTTATTCTATTTATTAAAAGCCAACTCCTACCGATAGAGCCAGCTCATTAAAAGTTTTACCAATGTATTTGGTAGAAAAGGCATTTGTCAAAGCATAATTAAATTGTGCATACCCTTTTATCTTGCCTGGAAAAAGTCTTGAATAACGAAAACTTACATTTCCTCGGACACGGTCTGTCGTCAGATATTCGAATTCCCGGTAGATATAACGATCTAAACTAACAGAGGTAGATCCTTGAGTGGAAGAATCATAAGCCCCATCTTTCTTTTCGTTACCTCCTCCTGAAATATAACCGAATCCAAGAGTTAAACTATACTGATTTAATGATTTTAGAATATTACGACTCGCTGACATTCCTACACTCCATTGATTTATATCTTGTTTGCGGTAATTCGGATAAATAGAAACAGTTTGCTTCATATTATTTGCTTCTCCATTAATCTTCAATATCCATATAGGAGAATAATCTTTTACGCCAAGATATGCCGTATACCCAGCACTAAATTTCCAGATTTTCTTATTCAACATCTCTTCTTGGCTCGAATAGTCAATCACCGTAGTTCCATTGGGTAGCGTACTATCTTGATATGAATTTTCATAGTTCTTGAGCAATTCTCTACTTATATTAAATGAGAGTATGTGGCGATCGTTACTATTTAGCAATGTCAAATTACCCCGATACTCATTTATTTTAGAAGTATGTTCTGTATATACGACAGACGATGTGCCACGCTTACCATAATATCCGTCTCTCCACTTCAAAGTCAATTCATTAAAAAATAATATGTTAGGAGACAATGTAAAATTTAATTGAAGGGATGCTCCTTGAAACTCTTCAAATAGAGGTTTGCGAGTATTAGCCTCTGTATAACTATCACTTTTACTGAATCGTACCTGATGCCCATAAAAAACACCAAAGTCTATCAATGAGTTAAACTGTTGATCGGTATTCCCATATGATTGAAAACGTATTTCTTCGATCCTACGTCGATATGTATAATTAATACCAGCTTCCCAAAATGGAGATATCCGGTAAGCAGCTCCTAATGTGAGTATCAAGTCCATTTCTCTGTTTTCATGACGAAGATCTTTAAATTTTGCATAATTAGAAGTTTTATAATCTAATTTTGTTCCTACATTAAATCCTCTCGCAAGTTCCGTACTAAATGCCCCTATCAGATGATATATATCCAACGCCTTTTTCCCCTGCGTACTATCTGCATATTCTACGATGTTGAATGGGCTTACATAAGGATCAATAAAGGTAGCACCCCCCATATTTTTGCCTTCAAAATGGCTATAATTTACATTTCCATAAAATACTGTTTTGGAATTTAATCGATATAAAGATTTCACATCTGCTCCAGATTGGAAACTATTATCAGACTGAAAGTAGTTTCTTAACTTACCATTTTTCTTATTAAAATAAGCTTCGGCATAAGAGAGATTGTCGATAGTAATAGAATGAAGCCCGGCTGCATTATCAGAATACAGCCAGGGATTTGATTCTTGTACATACTCATAACTTTCCCATCCTGTTTTTTCGTATTGCGCAATTAGCTTTTTGGGTATACAAAATCCAACTAGAAGCAAAAGAATCGTTATATTATGTACTTTTTTAGTCATTATTTTTGTGTATTAATCTTTCAGGGAAGCTTTCTTACGTTGATGAAAATCGTTTGTTGAATTATTGGTATCTTTATATATAATGCGTGCACCATTTTTAATTGAAGCTTCGGCATCGATTGTACTTGGATCGGTTGTTCCATCTTGTTGATCGATTGTTCCCAATGAATAATTATAAACCAATTTCCCTGCATTACTTTCAACAGCTTCCGTTGCTTCTTTATCTACATTACGGTATACTGAGTACCCAAAACCATTAATCATTGTTACATAGCCCGCATCAACTGTAGAGGTTAGTCGCTTAACCCCATCAACTCCTTGTCCTTTTATTTCTACACCATCAAGAATCCATTCTACCGGAACCTTTAAGCTTACTAAAGCCGTACTTCCGAAATAATCTTCTCTTTTTGTTGCATCACTGGCAAATGCTGCCGGAGTTGTTCCTTGTGTATTAAAGATGAAGAATGTTGGAGATATAGTACTTAGAGGCCATGCATTACCCGCTCCATAAACAGATGCTGACAAGTAATGACTTGTAGGAATAACAGAAGCCGGAGAAGGATAAGATGTCGTATTTGTATATTGTCCCGAGATATCGTATGTACAATAATATTCAGAGTTCGCTAAATTTACCGAATTACTATAGGTTGTAGTATTGTCTACTGCATTTTTTAATGCAATTACAATTTGCTTACCGGATGCTATTTTTACCGGATTCTTAAAATACCAGATAGCTGCTCCTGCCGGAACCCATCCTTCTGCCTCGTACGAAAGCTTTCCGTTCGAATAGTATTTATTAGCAGATGTAAAATT
>NZ_JAIXHZ010000173.1:0-18941 GCF_043392705.1 Dysgonomonas sp. Shenzhen-Wh21 | reverse complement strand
ATTCGTAAATATTAGATTGAATGAACATTTGATCTGATTATTTTGTTTATAATATCGAATCAAATAGTGAACATGTTTACACTCCGTCAAATAGAAGACGCTCATTCTAAAGTTAAGAGTGGTGCTGATTTTCCTCAGTATATCCGCGATCTTATTGCCATGGGGGTATCAAGTTATTCTATTTATGTAAATGATGGTCATGCCGAATACGTCGGCAATGATGGACACATAGTTTTGTCGGAGGCTGAATATGAAAAATTACATATAATATCTGATACTGATATTATAAAATTTAAGGAGTATCTGAGAGCACATCAACAAGGTAAGACCAATTACTTTACTTTTTGTGAGAATTCGGCAGAAACAGGTATTTATAAATGGGAAATAGATACAGCAAATAAGACTTGTATTTACTATGACTCATTTGGGAACTTTGTCCTAGAAGAAAAAATACCAATATGAGAATTATTCTGAGCTCTGTTACTCTTATTAGATCTTAAAGAAGAACTAAAACTTATAACCACTAAAAGAACAAAAATAATGATATAAATCTATTTATCTATTTCATTCTTATATATTATGCGTAATTAAAAAACTGGAGAATGAAATTCAGGTATTCTATACTATGTATTAACTGATCGCAGTAGTACCCTTACTCATCAAAATAATTTTTTCAAAAAAATTAATTATTCAAAGTGAGAATTGAGAAGAATATCTATAATAGTCGGACTTTCCAACCTTTTCAATTTGACTCCGTATTCTACTATTTACCTATTAGAATACGGAGATTTAATATCTATACCTTTCTTATAATTAACTAAAAACATTGACTTATATACTTTTCTGGTGGTAGGATCGTTTATATTACGTAATTTTCCGAATAAAACGTATTAAATGTTTCTTATTGCTAGAATTCTGAAGTATTGTAAATTTATATTTCTTCTAATATTTTTATTAACTCCTTTTATAATCCGGGCTCAGGTAGATAGCACATACATTCAACCGTATGAGCATGAGCTGTCTCTGAAACCTCATGTATATTATAAATATACTTCACTAACTCATGAGATAGATGATAATAATGAAATAACCTATATGCCCAATAGTCCTGTGAGTTTGGGACTAGGCATCACGTACAAAAATTATTCTATAAGTGGGGGATATGGGTTTGGATTTATGCGCGATAAGGATCGGGGAAAGACGGCGATATTTGACTTTCAATATCATTACTATGGAAGAAAATTTATCGCTGATGTTTTTTTTCAACGATATAAAGGTTTTTATACTGAGCAAAATGATGAGGTATTTACTCTGTATCCCGATATAAGTATCATTCAATATGGAGTGTTTGGACAGTATGTATTCAATAATAAGAAATTTTCTTATAAAGCAGCATTTAACCAAAGTGAAAAGCAACTCAAATCTGCCGGAAGCTGGCAATTGGGTGGAGGAATATACTACAATCAAATACGCTCTGATAGTACATTACAGCTAAATCTGCATAAGAGATTAAGAAACTATCAATTGAATGTTAGTGGAGGATATGTTTATAATTGGATAATCAGTAAAAACTTTTATTTATCGGGAGGAGTTTCGGTTGGTTTAAATATAGGAACGGAGAATCTGACCTCTTTCAAAAAAGTTGAAATCTCCCCATCCGTATTTCCTCGTATATCTATGGGATACAATGCGGAGGATTGGTCTATTGGTTTGTCTGTGGTTGTGAATCAGATATATGTTGCTAATTCTAAGCTGTTGAGGATGACTTTAAATACAGAAACTATGCAGATGAGCTACACTAAACGATTTAGTGTTGCTCCTAAATTTGTGAAGAAAATAAAATATATCAATTAATACCTGAAACTATAATATATAAAAAAAGCTCCTTAGTAATAAGGAGCTTTTTTATGATCTCTAAATGCTGTTTTTTTATTAATAACGAGCTTCTACTGCATTCCAGTCTATAATCTTCCAAAGCTCGGCAAGATGGTCTGCACGACGGTTTTGGTAGTCTAGATAATATGCATGTTCCCACACGTCAAAGCCCAATAGTGGAGTTAATCCTTTTGTTATCGGATTTCCTGCATTCGGTTCTTTTGTTATTTGTAGTTTTCCTGCATTATCTTTTGCAAGCCATACCCATCCAGAACCAAATACACCTGTACCGGCTGTAACAAATTCTTTCTTGAAGTTTTCGAAAGATCCCCACTCAGCATTGATCGCTTCGGCAAGTTTACCTTTAGGTTCTCCGCCACCGTTAGGGCTGAATGAAAGGAAATATATGTTGTGGTTCAATGTCTGGCCGGCATTGTTAAAGATAGCTCCATCGCTTTCTTTTACGATTGTTTCTAGATCTGCATTTTCAAACTTAGTACCTTGAATCAGATTGTTCAGATTTGTAATATAAGTCTGAAGGTGTTTACCATAATGTAATTCAATTGTTTGTTGACCAATTACAGGTTCTAGAGCATTTGTTGCATAAGGCAACTTTGGTAATTCAAATTTCATAGTTCTTGTTTTTTGATTGTTATTATTTATATTTTGTGCGTTTACAGAGCTGATTATCAGTCCTGAGAGCATTATACACGTGAATAAAATCTTTTTCATATATAGTGTTCTTTATCGTTGTATATAATATGTAAACAATTGTCCTCCGTATTTGTTTATTACAGAACTCTAGATTTGCTATCGATTGTTTTTAACAGATTATTGTTAAAATCTATAAGCATTGAGTAATAATAGGTTTAATATAAAATTACTGGTATAAAATAGAAATATGTTTTCAGAATTAATCTGTACTTTTGCTTACAGAAAAAATGAAAACCTAAAGTTATGCTTTTTTTAGAATCATCATCCATTTTATCGGAAGTAATCGAGGATAATCATCAGCTGATACCTGTTGTTAATCGTTTTGGAATCAAGCTCGGACTTGGTGACAAAAGTATAGGTGAGATATGCGATTCGGTTGGAGTAAATACAGAATTTTTTCTTGTAATACTGAATACTTTTCTTAACGAAGATTATTTTCCTCAAAAGAAGCTTCAGAAGTTCGATATTCAGCTTGTCATTAAATATTTGAAGCAGACAGATGCGTATCTGATTCATGGGCAGTTATACAACTTCGAGAAGCATCTGAAAGCTTTCATCGGTATGAGCGACCCCAACAATGCTCAAATGAAACTCATCAGTAGACTGTTCTCCGAATTTAAAGAGGAATTAATGGTTCAGATAGAGCAAGGAATGGTAAATGGAGATGCTCCTCTCGCCTTGTTGACCGATCTTAAGAGTATTATAATAAAGCATATATCGGGTAATTTTAATGAGAATATGTGTTATGCTGTTATATTTACAATAGACAGCTTTCAGAAAGATCTGGAGAAGCATAATCGCATAAGAGAAAAGGTGCTGAAACCAATGATTGACGAATTGTCCGAATCGGGAATTGAAGACTTGCAAGAACTTTTTGTTAGCGGACGCATTACGCGTGATAACAAAAGACAGCCTCTATCTGAACGAGAACTGGATGTCCTTCGTCTCATAGCATTAGGCTTTTTAAATAAAGAGGTGGCAGATAAGCTGAATATAAGCTTGAACACAGTGCTTTCGCACAGAAAAAATATAACAGCTAAGCTGGGAATAAAAACAGTTTCGGGACTTATCTTCTATTGTATAACACATGGCTATATTTCAGCCGATGAAATTGAATTATAGAGAATTGTATGGAAAAGAAAAACAGGTATTTATCGTTTGAGCTTATTTTTGCTCTGCTTTTTATTATAGCTTTCTTTCTTCCCTGGCTCGATAAGTGGGGTGTTAAAATTGTGGGATGGGATGTGCCCGATTTACAAAAAAAGATAACGAAGGCTACCAACTTTATTAAGTTCTTTTCAAAAAACAAGGAGTGGATATATAGTACCCATGTGGTGTATTTAGTGCCTTTGTTTAGTGTAATTACAATTGGTTTTTGGATTATGCTAAGACAAAAAACGGCAAGAGTCCTTTTACTAATAACAAGCATATTTGCTTTTATTGTTTCTCTGAACTTGTTCTATAAATTGCCGGGGGCGGGGAGTGGCGTATATTTGTTGTGTGCTGCTTCTATCTTATCGATAATTTATCTGGTTGTTGTTTTCCGAAGCAAGAAAGAAAATAAGACAGACTTGATTGAGAATACTCCTGAGATTGATGGAAAAGAAATAGAATAAAACTGTTACGATATAAAAAAATAGCTCCGATTTATATTCGGAGCTATTTTTTTATATAACTAAAGTTCTTATTTTGTTATACGTTCAAGCCACTTCAGTATAAACAACATAGTAAACATTGATATAGAACAAGCAGCAACAAATACTACCCATGTAGCCCAGATAGGGATGTTTTCGTATAATATTGCACCAATAAATAATAATTGATTACCTAGTGCTGTAGCTCCTAACCAGCATCCCTGCATGATACCTTGATATTGAGGAGGTGCTACTTTAGATACAAATGAGATACCCAAAGGACTGATAAATAATTCAGCAATCGTTAATATTAAATACGTTCCTATCAAAAGGAATGGAGTTACCCGTGCCGAGTCTGCCAGACCGCCCATTGCCTTTACTGCTGAGTTTGCAGGTAGATCTAACGATCCAATAGTCATGACAACATAAGCTAAAGCAGCAATACCCATCCCTATTGCAATCTTTTTAGGTGCAGAAGGTTCTTTTCCTCTAGCTCTTAGCCATCCAAATATAGCTAATACAACAGGTGTAAGGAATACTACAAACAGAGGATTGAATGATTGGAACAATTCAGCACCTTCTAATGTAACCAAGCCAAAGAGGTTGAGATTCATCTTACTCAGATCGGTATAATCATTTGCAAAATATGTAAGCGTAAGACCATTTTGATGGAATGAGAACCAAAAGAATATAACAACAGCAAATACTGCGAATAAGGCATACAAACGTTGTTTAACTTCGTTAGAGTCCATTTCTTTTTCTACAGTGGCATCAGCTGATGTGCTTGCGGCTTTTACTTTTAATGCCGGATCTGGGAATCGTTTTTTGTTGATTGAATATATCGTAAACGAAATTAACATCGCTACAATAGCAATACCAAATGCATAATGGAATCCTGTGTTGAATACGTTTAGGTATTCGTTAGCAAATGTAGTTAGATTGGTCGGTGCTCCGTTTAAGCTAACCTGAGGAGCCAATGTGCTTAATCGGGTTGCAGCTTCGCCGGAAAGTGATCCTTCTAAATGTTGGTGGCAAAGAGCCGGTAGGTCTGAGTTGTATGAAAATCCATTGATTTTTAACCACCAATTTCTTATGCCTACAGCAATTAGCGGAGCAAAGATAGCACCGACATTGATAAACATATAAAATAGAGAAAAACCGGAATCCCGCATTTTTCCATATTGTGGGTTATCATACATTTGCCCTACTAATGCCTGTAAGTTTCCTTTGAATAAACCATTTCCGAAGGCTATCACAAACAGCCCGAAACAAGTAAGGATAATGAATGGCCAAAAACTAGATACAGGTGTTGGGGTAGGGATTGCAATGATCATATAACCGATTGCCATTAATACTATACCTACCTGAATTGTACTTTTATACTTTTTTGTTTTATCGGCTATAAGCCCTCCAATAAGTGCAAAAGCATAGATACAGAAATAAAATACAGAATAAATTATCCCTGCATGTGTTTTGTCTAATCCGAACTTCGACATCAGGAACAGAGTTAAAATAGCCATCATAATATAGAAGCCGAAACGTTCTCCCATATTTGATAATGATGCAGCTATTAAACCTTTAGGATGATTTTTAAACATACGATCGTATTTAAGATTAATATTATTATATTTTTTTAGATTTTGAGTGGACTAAACTTAAAGCAGTACAAATATAACCAAACATAGTTTAAAATCTTCTAGCCTTAGTATATTAAATAACATAAAACGCCAGAATATTTGTACTTTATGAGAATAAGATAGTCTTATTTTTATATACCAATATGCGCCGTTTCAGGTGACTTTCTATGGCATGAGAGAGTACAATCTTTTCCAAGTCCTGACCTTTGCGTACCAGATTCTCAACGCTGTCACGGTGAGTGATACGTGTAATATCCTGTTCTATAATCGGCCCCGCATCAAGCTCGGTTGTTACATAGTGGCTTGTTGCCCCTATTATTTTTACTCCTCGTTCGTAAGCCGCATGATATGGTCTTGCACCTACAAAGGCGGGTAAAAAGGAATGGTGTATATTGATTATTTTGTTTGGATATGACTCAATAAACTTATCGGTCAGTATCTGCATATAGCGAGCTAAAACAATAAAGTCGATCTTCTTTTCTTCTAAGAGAACGAGTTGTTTTGCTTCTATTTCGTCCTTATTGTCTTTGTTGAGCTTTAGTACATGATATTCAATGCCAAAGCGTTCTGCTACCCATCGTAGGTCTTCGTGATTGCTGATGATGAGAGGTATCTCTACTTTCCATTCTCCGGCCGTGTAGCGAGCCAGTATATCAAAAAGGCAATGCGACATTTTGGAAACAAAAACGGCCATACGCGGTGTATGGTCGTTAAAGTATAACCTGAATGTCATGTTATACTTGTTCGCATATAGGGTTTGGAAGTAATCGCTCATTTTCTCCTTTGGAATAATGAAGTTTGCAAGATCCCATTCTATACGCATGAAGAACGTATTTTCCTGTTTATCTACATGTTGCTCCAGATTGATGATATTTCCACCGTTTATATTGATAAAGTCGGTAACTGCAGCTACCAGTCCCGGACGATCGGGCGATGAAATAAGGATAATTGCGTGTGCGTTGTTATTCATATAATGATGTTAATCTTCTTCGATTACAAGATTGTCGATAATAAACTCTTGTCTTTCGGGTGTATTCTTGCCCATATAGAAGTTGAGCATGTTGCTTACCGAGTCTTCTTTTTTCATCGATACACGGTCGAGGCGAATATCTTTTCCTATGAAATGAACGAATTCATCGGGAGATATTTCCCCCAATCCTTTAAATCGTGTTATCTCCGGATTCGAACCCAGTTTTTTGATTGCATTCAGTCGCTCCTCTTCTGTATAGCAATAGATTGTTTCTTTCTTGTTCCGTACACGGAAGAGTGGTGTTTGAAGAATATATACATGATTTTTCTTTATCAGATCGGGGAAGAACTGTAAGAAGAATGTGAGTAACAACAAGCGTATATGCATCCCGTCGGTGTCGGCATCGGTTGCAATAATTATTTTGTTGTAGCGTAATCCATCCAATCCGTCTTCTATATTTAAAGCTGCCTGTAGAAGATTGAACTCTTCATTTTCGTAGACGATCTTCTTTGTTAACCCAAAGCTGTTTAGTGGTTTACCTCGTAGGCTGAATACAGCTTGCAGATTTGGATTGCGGCTTTTTGTAATCGATCCACTCGCAGAGTCTCCCTCGGTGATAAATATGCTTGTTTCATCCAAATTGTCTCCTTTGGTATCATTGTAATGTATACGGCAGTCGCGTAACTTCTTATTGTGCAGGTTTGCTTTCTTGGCACGTTCGCGAGCAAGTTTTGTTACACCGGCAATAGCTTTACGCTCTTTTTCCGATTCCAGAATTTTTTTCAATAAAGCTTCTGAAGTATCTGCATGCTTATGTAAATAGTTGTCCAGTTCTTTCTTTAAGAAATCACCGATAAACTTCTGAACAGAAGGACCTCCCGGCCCCATATCTTTAGATCCGAGTTTAGTCTTTGTTTGCGATTCAAAAACCGGTTCTTCTACTTTTACACTGATTGCCGCAACTATTCCGCTACGTATATCTGCGTAATCGAAATTCTTGTTATAGAACTCTTTTATCACGCGAGATAATGATTCACGAAAAGCCGACTGGTGTGTTCCCCCTTGTGTTGTATGCTGTCCATTCACAAATGAGTAATATTCTTCTCCATACTGATCGGTATGTGTGATCACGACCTCTATATCTGCCTCCTTCATGTGGATGATAGGGTATAAAGGCTCGGAAGTCATATACTCATTAAGCAAATCTACAAGACCATTTTTGGAGTGGAATTTCTTTCCGTTATATGTTATTGTTAACCCTGTATTGAGGAATACATAATTTTTAAGAAGGCTTTCTACATAGTCGTCCCTAAAGGCGTATCCTGTGAAAATTGTAGGATCCGGAATAAATTCGATAAGAGTACCATTCTCATCATTTGTAGGGTGTATTGCTTCTTCCTTTTCTACAATGGCTCTGCAGTATTCTACAGAGGTTGTTTGACCATCACGATAACTTTGGATAAGGAAAAAAGAAGACAATGCATTTACCGCCTTTATACCAACACCATTCAACCCCACAGACTTCTTAAAAGCTTTGGAGTCATATTTAGCGCCGGTGTTCATTCTCGAAGAAACGTCTTTTACTTTTCCCAATGGCACACCACGTCCGTGGTCGCGTACTTTGACAACGCCGTCGGCGATAGAGACGTCGATATTTTTGCCAAATCCCATCATATATTCGTCAATAGAGTTGTCCAGCACCTCTTTGAGAAGTACATATATACCATCATCGGCAGATGAACCGTCACCTAATTTTCCTATATACATACCCGGACGACGGCGGATATGTTCCTGCCAGTCGAGGGTTTTTATATCATCGTCAGAATAATTTATTTCGGGTAGTACTATCTTTTCTTCTTCCATATAATCTTTTGGTACTCTTTAAGTAAATGCGGTGTAAAAATATAAAAAAAAATTGGGAACAAAAAGTCTTAAATTTCCCCATTTCATCTTATTTTTTTATTTAATAGATATTTAGTCTGTGTATTATTTGTTAAGCCGCATCTTTTATTATTTTAGGTTATCATTCACTCTCTTCAACATGTTTTTTGTTATATGCCATTAGTGAATTGATATAATCACTGTTGAAAGAAATAATACGAATATTGGCTTTACGAAAAGCGTAATATACAGACCTGTCCCATTCACCTTTAGGCGTAAGCGGCGTAAGGAATATGGATTTCTTGGTCGAGTCTAATATTTTACCTATCCAGCATTGGTTCTCATCCCTGTTGTCTATCTGAAAAACAATATGTTTGTCTTCAAGCCATTTGAAAAGAGAGTCTATCGATAAGTGAGGTATATCTATGTATGGTACAATGTCTGTTTTATCAGAAGCTTTCAGCACCTTTTCGGTAAACATCTCTTTTTCGGTTCTGTGTATAGATGTTATATATTTTTTATTAATGAGCATATAACCATCCACAATATAATCAGAAAAAATACTGCTGATCAGTACCCAATCTTCTCCTTCAACGAGGAGAATGCCCGATTCTAATCGTTTTCTGTCTTTTATCTTAAATGAATAGAAAACACCTTTGTTTATATGTATTTGCATAAGAGCCATTTTATTGCTTGAAGATACGGCATTTTTATCATTTCTGATTATATTTATCTAAATTAGATAAAGGTTGTTACTCCCTTCATTAGTGTGTTAAAATTGATCTGTAATTACCCAAAGTGACACGGTAGAAACTGTGTAATATGTGTTACTTTTGTTACCTTTTGTCGTATCTTTGTAAGAGCTAATATAATATTGAACAAATACAGGAGATTATGAAAAAAGTAGCTATACTCGGTGTTGATATCCAAAATGATTTTACCTTACCAACAGGAGAGCTGTTTGTGAAAGGTGCGGATGCCGACGTGAAACGTATGGCTGATTTTATATTAAAGAATCAGGAGCAAATCTCTTATATAGCACTTACATTGGATTCTCATCAACCGATTCATATTGCACATCAATGCTATTGGAAAGGAGAGCTAGGCAATCGTCCGGCTTTATTTTCTTCGATAACGGCTTCTGATGTAAGAAAAGGAGTTTGGATACCTCAATTTAATAAAGAAAAGGCTCTTCCTTATCTTGAGCAACTGGAGGCTAAGGGCGGTGTTTGCACCATATGGCCTATGCATTGTATATTGGGTACAGAGGGGTGGGCAATCAATAAGGCTTTGACAGACAGCCTGACCCAGTGGGCTATTGATAATGCACATTCGTATGAGTTGTTCTATAAAGGATATTCGCAATCAACAGAACATTATAGTATTTTTAGAGCGGCCGTAGAGTGGGAGAATGAGGTGGGAACCCACTTGAATAGAACCTTGTTGTCGGTACTGAATGCTTTCGATGAAGTGTTGTTGATGGGTGAAGCGGCAGACTATTGTGTTGCAAGCTCTTTGAATGATATTCTCGATGAAAGCGATGAGTTGGCAAAGAAAGTTACTGTTCTCACAGATTGCATGTCTTGGATAAATCCGGGTAATGAAAATGCCAAGACTATTTTTGATAAAGCGAAAAAGCAGGGAGTAAGATTTGTATTATCAACGGAATATGTTTTTGAGTGATGCTCTATCGGGGGCTAGTCTTTTTCTGAAGTTTGTTTGTCAATAAAAATCTTTTTGGCCACTTTTCCAACTACTCTTGTTGTTATCGCATCGTATGAACCGCCTACCACGCCACCCAATACCGGCACGGCCTTACCTAGGGAGGTAACACTCTTTTGCCCTGTTTTGCTCGCTATATTGATACTCACTTTCTCTGCTATTTTGGTTGCGAGCCTTTCTCCGGCTTTTACGCTCATATCTTTCAGTAATTCTTTGGCTCCGTTGCCTACCATACATATATAAATTAGCGACTTTACCCTGTCTTCGCGAATATCGTGGCCTCCCATGTATGCTATGGCTGCAATCATTCGTATCTGAACATAAATTACACTGGCTATATTGGCCGGCACCGTCAGCGGCATTATCATAACTCCTCCCAGTCCTGTCACAAAACCGCTTGTCGCAGCTTTGGCTACTTGCCATTTGATAAGAGAGTCTACCTGATCTTCGAGTGAACCTTTTTGTGCGAGGTAGCTATTACCCAGATCGTATGCCGAGTCTACTCCGGTAAATCCGCTTACGGCTTTAGAGTAAGCCCAGTCGAGTGTTTTTGCTATTATGCCTTTGTTGACTTGTGTATTTTGTCGCTTTGTCATTCTTGTTGTGATTTACGCTGCAAGATAAAAATAAAAAGAATAAAGCGTCTCATTTTCTGGAAATGAAACGCTTTATAATAAATGAAATCAATTAATTCTTTTTCAATAACTGATCTAAATCGTTGGGCGAAAGATTCATTGCCATAATTACTCCGTTTTCATCGATTAAGTAATTCTTAAATCCTTTCCTCAATTGGTAATGATTGTATAAGCTTGAATAAGCATCGTTTTTTGCTATAAACTGATACTTCGCATCTATGCGATCCATAGTCAGCGTTCTTTCAAATACAGATTCATTCTTGTCGAAAGATACTGACACCATTCTCACAGGATACTTTTTGTTCTCTATTACATTTGCAAAAAGTACATTGTCCTTGTGTGAAGGGGCGTCATAAGCAGCCCAGAAATTTACCAATATTTTTTGACCTTTCAGATCAGACAGGTTCATTTTTGTCCCTGATTTGTTTTCTAAATTCTTGATATCAGGGAACAGGTTTCCCGGATAAATACCTTCCGAAGAAAGCCCAGAAGTTCTTGTTGTATTCGATGATAAGCCGATTAAAGCAATACCTACAAACAAGAAATACTTCGCATACTTCATAAAATAATTATTTGGTTACCACTAAAGCCTTATCCCAATGCCTCACAGAAATAGAATATGGCCCTCCCAATTTTTGGGATACAAAACAAATTATACTACGCTTAGCATATCCTTGTTTTGATTTTCGGCTGCAAAGGTAAAGTCTTTTTGTTAAATACAGAAATATATTAACTGTAATTTGATGTTTTATAATGTTAATTCACTTTAAATCAGATACTTGATTGTTGGTTTGTGTGGTAGCGTAGTTGTTTTAAGCTATCGCTTTCAATTAAAATAGACTATTGTGTATTTTTTTGATAAAAATAGAGCTTGATTGTAAATATATGTGTAAATCTGAAATGAAGGCTCAAAAATTTTTGTACTTTTGCATCTTGGTTACGGCTAATATTTATAAATAAGGTACTAATATGAAAGTTCAAAAATTTGGAAGTGCATCTATAGCTACTGTTGACAAAATAAAAGAAGTGGCTGATATTGTAGCGAAGGATAATGGCAATATTGTTGTGTTATCTTCTATGCGTGGCACGGCCGAAGCTTTGACTGAGATATCCGATTACCTATATAAAAAGAACCAAGAAGGAGCAATAGAAATAATAAATGGGCTCGAAAAGCAATATGTAGAACTGGTTGATTCTCTTTTCGAGAACGAAGAGTCTAAAAAACTGGCGCATGAGCTTTTGACTTCCAAGTTTGATTATATCCGTACATTTACCAAAGACTTGTTCACACTCTTCGAAGAGCGTGTGGTGTTGGCTCAAGGTGAATTGATAAGCTCCGAACTATTCCATCTGTATCTGTTGGATAAGAAAGTAAATGCTGTATTGATCCCTGCGCTACAGTTTATGCGCACAGATAAAAACTCAACACCCGATCCTGTATATATTAAGGAGAAACTATCAGCATTGCTTGAAGAGTCTAAAGGTGCTGATTTGTATATCACACAAGGCTATATTTGTAAAAATGCTTATGGTGAAATAGATGACTTGCGTAAGGGTGGGAGTGATTTCAGTGCATCATTGATAGGTGTAGCTGCAAATGCCGAAGAGATAGAAATCTGGGCCGATGTAGACACTATGCAGAACAACGATCCGCGTTATGTAAAAACAACAACGCCTATCCGTCAGCTGAATTTTGATGAGGCGGCAGAACTTGCATACTTTGGGACTAAGATACTTCACCCATCAAGTATTCTCCCTGCTAAACTTGCTGATATTCCTGTTCGCTTAAAGAATACGCAATATCCTGATGCGGCAGGTACGCTTATATCTAACAAAACAGAGTCAAATGTGATAAAGGCGGTAGGTGCAAGAGATAATATTACTGCGATAAAGATAAAGTCGGGGAAAATGTTGCTTGCCCATGGATTTTTACGTAAAATAGCAGAAGTTTTCGAAAACTATCAGACATCACTGGATATGTTGGCAACTTCGGAGGTAGGAGTATCATTGACAATCGATGACGATCGTAACCTTCAGGCCATTGTAGATGATCTCAAAAAATATGGAACTGTATCTGTAGATCCTGATATGGTAATTGTATCAGTGATCGGCGACTTGGAATCGCAAGACTCAGGAATATCGGTAGATATTATGGGGGCTATGAAAGAAATTCCGGTGAGGATGTTGTCTTACGGAGGAAGCAGATATAACTTTTCGTTCCTTATATATAAAAAAGATAAAGAGAGAACACTTCAAATATTAAATGATAAATTGTTTAATTAATTTTTCTAATTTCAAATGACAAAAGGAAATTTTCCTGTTGATAAACTGAAAGGTATAGAGACACCTTTTTACTATTACGATACAGACTTGTTGAAAAGAACACTGAAAATCGTAAAAGAAGAAACTAAAAAATATGGATTTATTCAACACTATGCCATAAAAGCAAACGCTAATCGCAGGATATTGGAATTGATTGCCTCAGAAGGCTTTGGTGCCGATTGCGTAAGCGGAAATGAAGTGAAGGCAGCAATAACAGCAGGATTTCCTGCGTCGAAGATTGTTTTTGCCGGTGTTGGGAAAACCGATAAAGAAATAAATTTGGCCTTAGACCTCAATATCTTCTGCTTTAATGTAGAGTCGATGCCTGAGCTCGTTGTTTTAAATGAGTTGGCAGCCAAGAAAGGTAAAACAGCGCAAGTAGCTCTTCGTATCAATCCGAATGTAGATGCGCACACTCACGAATATATCACTACTGGGCTAAATGAAAATAAGTTTGGATTCAGTATGGCTCACCTTGATAATGCAATTGAGGTACTCAAGTCGTTGAAGAATCTTAAGCTTATCGGAATTCACTTTCATATAGGTTCACAAATCGAAGATGTGCATACATTCGACCCTTTGTGTGAGCGTATAAACGAACTACAGGACTTGTTTGAAGCTAAAGGGATGAAGCTTGAAAATATAAATGTCGGCGGAGGTTTTGGTATAGACTATGAAGATCCCGATGCAAATCCGATTTCTGATTTTCAACGCTACTTTGAGTTATTTCATAAAGGACTAAAGTTGAGAGACGGCCAAGTTGTTCACTTCGAATTGGGAAGAGCCATTGTTGCTCAGTGCGGTTCGTTGGTGACCAAAGTTACTTATGTAAAACACGGCGAAAGCAAAACCTTTGTTATCGTAGATGCAGGTATGACAGACCTTATACGTCCGGCTCTTTATCAGGCTTATCATAAGGTGGAAAATATATCTTCCGATTTACCTATACATAAGTATGACGTTGTAGGGCCTATTTGCGAATCATCGGATGTGTTTGTAAAAGACTACGAACTGAACGAGTCTAAAAGAGGAGATTTGTTGGTGTTACGTTCTGCCGGAGCATACGGTGAAATAATGGCATCTCAATACAATTGCAGAGATATCCCTAAATCTTATTTCTCTGATAAAATTTAATAATGTACGTTATCATATAATGTTTCAAGGGTCGTACTACGGTATGACTCTTGTATCGTTTAAAGGCCTTTCATAATACACACTATAGGAATGACTGAAATACTATCATCTTTCGAATTTAATCTGACTGAGATTGTTGGGTTCTCTGTCTTTGTTCTTTTATTTATAATACAGTTATTTTATTACTTTCTGTATTATAGAAAGCCATATAGAAGGGCTGTAAAAGATGTTGAGGATACAGGTAAAGCAACTCAGCTTATGCAGAAAGTATCGGTCATTATTGTCTCCGAGAATGAGGTAGATAGTTTGTCGGAGAACTTACCAGTTGTACTAGAACAAGAATTTTTTGATTATGAGGTGATTGTGGTCAATAACGGATCTACCGATGAAAGTGATGTGTTGTTAAGATCATTAGAGCTGCGTTATCCTAATTTATACCATACCTATCTTCCTTATTCGAATGATAAAAAGATGGATAGGCGTAAATTGGCTTTGACGATAGGTGTTAAAGCCGCAACGGGAGATATTCTGCTTTTTACCGAGCCTTATTGTAAGCCTGTATCCAAGAACTGGATTTCTTCGATGGTCAATGAATTGTCTTCCGATAAAGATGTTGTGTTGGGGTATTCGTGCTTCAAAGAGAACAAGAAGTTCTTCAATCGTTTAGCTCGATTCGATAACTTACTATTTAGTATGCAGTGTATATGTTCTGTCTTGAATAAAAAACCATATATAGGCAATTATCGCAATCTTCTTTTTCGTAAGCATTTATTCTTTGATCATA
Source organism: Dysgonomonas sp. Shenzhen-Wh21 (assembly GCF_043392705.1). Classification (NCBI taxonomy): domain Bacteria; kingdom Pseudomonadati; phylum Bacteroidota; class Bacteroidia; order Bacteroidales; family Dysgonomonadaceae; genus Dysgonomonas; species Dysgonomonas sp. Shenzhen-Wh21. The sequence goes on along the minus strand of NZ_JAIXHZ010000173.1, from coordinate 3,633 downwards.
AAGGATATGCTTCACTATTGAACATAGAGAGTGGGGAAGACCTCTTTATAAGCCGTATTATGGACGACTCAAATACATCTGTTTCTCTAGTGCAAGATAGCTTTATGGAAACAGATATAGAAGGCTTATCTCTGTGGCGACAAATAAAAAGATCGTTCTGCTCTATACGTCCATATCTGAATAAGCGAGTGACGGCATTGTTTTCGCTTGAAGCAATTACCCGTAGTGCTTTTTATTTATTGTTTATTGCCTTAGTGGTATATAGTATATTTTTTAGCCAGTGGGCTTTGCTCGGACTTTCTGTTTTCTTGTTCTTGCTAAGATTAACGACTCAATTGATTATCCTGAACAAATCTTCTCAATACTTTTTCTCGGGGAAATTCTATTTTTCTCTTCCGCTTCTGGATATAATTCAGCCTTTGTATAATATGCGCTTCAGAGGTAGACGATTCAAATAGTATCGTAAAGATGTTAATTTGATATTTTTGCTTTTAATCGGGAGAAAGGCTTGTTTATCTTTTCTTCCCATATAAGCCAGAGGATAAATATAACACCATCATAATATATCCATGTGAATATATCGCGGTGGAACACATTGAACCAGTCTTTGTAGAACTGGTAATAATTTTCTCTCGTGTTACTCCATGTACGGTTATTGTACCATTCGTTTACTGATATAAACCACTCGGGAAATGGATCTTTTATAATATAGAAGATAAAAATAAGGCGGAGGATATTTACAATCAAAAGAATAAGCAATGCCATGGGCAAATACCACAATTTCTTCTTTATCGGCCCGAAGTAAAATGTGAGAATAAATGTGAACATGAATAGCTGTTTCAGGCCCGTACAGCCCCAAACTATATCGATGGGTATAGAGCCTTCAAACTGAAGTACAGTGCCATTGATGAAAAAATTATGATTGCCTAAAACATCATGAATCAACCAGAAAATTGTTTCGGCAGTCCATAAACAAAAACCTTCGGTGTATCGAGTGAGGTCTTTACCCAATACCAATAGTATTTTTTCATCATCTCCTATATGGACAAAAAGCTTCCATATGAATTCGAATATCAGGAAAAGTGCCAAGAACCAGATGATGTCCTTAAACGGTTCTAGTTTTTGATAATACTTATTGTTTATGAAGTTTTTATCTCGTATTCTCATTATTTTTCAAGTCACTCACAAAGGTATCAAAATAAGGATAATTAACCTTTTTAAGGCAAAAAAAATATGACATTTTATTTAAAAACTCGCTTAACTAAGTTTTTTTAATTTACTTTGCACAAATTTGATTAAGATCTGAAGAGACTTTGTGACTGGATTATAGAATTATGGCATATACTATATTTATATTTTAACTTTCATAGTATATTTTCTTTCGAACCATAAAAAATCCAAGATAATTTATCCTCTATAAATAATAAAGTGTTCGTTTTTTTGTTATAGAATGGTGAATTATAGTTTGACAAGAACAGATGTAATTTTCATCGGGATATAATACTCCCGATAGAGTAAAGATAAATTGTATATTATATTTTATAATGTTGAAGAGAAAAGTACTTCTTTTATTTGCCGTTTCGGCTATTATGGTATGCTCAATAGAGGCACAAACAAATTCCCCTTACAGTAGGTATGGTTATGGAGTTCTGAGAGATCAGTATGTAGGTGCGTCTAAAGCGATGGGAGGCATCGGATATGGTTTGCGTAATAGTCAAAGTGCGAACCCTCTCAATCCGGCTTCGTATTCGAGAGTAGACTCTCTTACATTTTTATTTGATATGGGAGTGTCATTTAATAAGGGTAAGCTTAGTGACGGCACAAATTCAGATTCTCATTACAGCGGAGGATTGGATTATATCACAATCTTAGTACCACTCAAAAAGGGACTTGGTATGAGTTTTGGAGTTATTCCTTTTTCTTCTGTAGGATATAAATTCGGATCAACAGAGACTGCAAGCGGTGGTACTACTGTAACTTATACAAAATCGTTCACCGGATCGGGCGGCCTAAGCCAGGTTTATGGAGGACTAGGTTACTCTACTCCATTGAAAGGATTCTCTGTAGGAGCAAATGCGTCTTTTCTTTTTGGTACGATGAACCATACAAGAAGTCTTCCTTCGGTAGGTTCTAGTGGTACAAATAGTTATACTTCCACCGATTATACCGAACTGTCTATAAAGTCCGCTAAATTTGATATTGGTGTTCAATATGAATTCCCTGTTTCGAAGAAAGATGTCTTTACAGTCGGTGCTGTATATTCTCCTAAGATAAACTCAAAAGCAGATTATACAAATTATCATTATGAACTGAATGTAGCAGGAGGTATTGCCAGCGGTGACACCATTACTCAGAATGGAATCAGTGCAGGTCTTCCTGAAACATATGGAGCCGGATTTACTTGGAAACGTAACGAAAGGCTTGTTGTGGGAGCTGATATTACCTACCAGAAATGGGATGGAGTGAAATACTCTTCACTCATGGGAGATGAACTGTCCGACAGTGAACGTTTCAATAATAGATGGAGGTACAATGTAGGTGCCGAATATATGATTGATCCGTATGACAGAAGTTTCTTCAAAAAAATAAAATTCAGAGGAGGGCTTAACTATAGTAATTCTTATTTGAATGTAACCGAAGCCTCTACGAAAAAGGTAGAAGGATATAAAGAATATGGTGCAACCCTTGGATTTGGTTTCCCGATAAGGGATAATCTGGGAGGAAGGGTTTCATATATTAATTTAAACTTCGAATATAAGAAGATTAAGCCACAGATTAAAACCATGATTGCCGAAGAATATTTTGGAGTTTCTCTAAATGTGAATATTAATGAGTTCTGGTTCTTCCGTAAGAAAATTGACTAACAAAATATAACTCTATATTCAGCCTCAATAATACATTGGGGCTACTTGTTTTTTAAATGCAACAGTTAAAGACACGACAGAATCTATCGGTTGTAACAGTATTTTTATCTGTTATGGCTTTCTTTTTTATATCCTGTAAAGAAGAAGTAAAGAGTACTGTCGACCTCCATTATGATGCTGATAAGGTTCCCTCTTTGAATACGGATAGTGTAACCATGCTAATATCCGATTCGGGGCTCATACGATATAAAGTGATTGCTAAAACATGGGAAATATTCGACAGGGCGAAAGACCCCCACTGGTTTTTCCCTGACGGCCTTTATGTTGAGCAATTCGATACTATCTTTAGCATAGTTGCTACTGTAAAGGCTGATACAGCTTGGAACTTTACAAGTAAAAAGCTATGGCAACTGAAAGGACATGTTGTGATACGTAATAAGTTAGGAGAGACTTTTAAGAGCGAAGAATTATTTTGGGATCAGCGTCAGCAGAAAGTGTATTCAAAGAAATATGTAGAAGTTTTCAGACCTGATAAAATGACTTTGCACGGTATGGGTGGGTTTGAGGCAAATCAACAAATGACAGAATATCGATTCTGGAATGTGAAAGACTCACCAATAACATACAATGAAGATCAAGAAGCGAATGCAGATGATCAAAACAATGAGGAAAAGAAAGAATAGTTATTCAATTATGAATGAAATTCAATCTCAATTTATTATCTTCGTGCGCAAAAAGTTATAAATTGTAAATAAAATAACTAATAATA
>NZ_JAIXHZ010000172.1:0-4789 GCF_043392705.1 Dysgonomonas sp. Shenzhen-Wh21 | reverse complement strand
CATTATTCGAACAATGCAAAGCCTTAGTTATCGAAAAAAACACAGCAACAACTCCTTTGCGCTCCAATTCGTCCATTAATCGTTCAGCGCGATTATAACCGATAGAAAATTGTCGTTGCAGCATGGAGGTTGTTGCTGTGTTTTTTTCGATAACTAAGGCTTTGCATTGTTCGAATAATGGATCTTCATATTCATCCTTAAACATATCTGGTTTTTGTATCGGCTTTTCGACTTTTGTACGGTCATAAGGAAATATATCCGTGATTGCTGTCTCTGATAAACTTGCTATTTCATAGTCAGCAAGAGTACCCGACATACCTTTTTCGACAACTTCCAAAGCTTCTTTTAAAGAACTAGCCTGTGCTAACATTGTATCTGCCGTTTTCTTTTCCGAGCCACTTTTCTCGTCCAGAGTAACGAAATATATCTTTGCTTTGAAGTAGCGATCGCCATTCTCATTCAGAAACATTTCCGATAGTCTGGCTCGTTTAATATCGGAGATTGTAAACACACCACTGATATAGGGTCTTATTTCTTCTATTATTCGGGATTCCGCTTCTGTAAAAGAAAGGGTATCAACTAAATATGATTCAGTCACTAGGAAGGCGCTTACAATTAATGTTGTAGGTGCTTTTTTGTTTGTGGAAGGTCTGGTTTTAGGTTGTTGCGTAAGCAAAGTTAAACCGAGAGTTAAACCAGTTTAACCTATGAATATAACAGTTAATGTGATGTTCTATAAATCAAAAACTTTATCAAGTGAGGAGCCTCATATTAGGATGGACTTGAAATGCTCATGATGATACACCAGATATTATGACAATACTAGCTGAATTCTTTGAATCGATAGCTGAAAATATTAAAAGCGATTGAAATGTATCTGGAATATTTAGTTGGTAAGAATGAAGTAGTTTATAAATTGTTAAGGAGTTGTAATTTTTGTTTTTTTATTTCACTTGGATTTTGTCTGTTTATATTTTTAGCTTTTAATCTTTAATTTATATAATTATGAAACCAATATTATTTATGGCAATATCCTTAATATTGTCCTTAGGAGCCTCCTCCTGCAAGAAGCAACAGCCATCCAATCAAATCTCAGAAAGTAAGGACTCAATTACTTCCGCTATTTCTGATAATGCAGTTCAAGAAATTAAAATTTTAGACCCGAATAATATCATCGTGAAAAATGAAGGAAAATATCCTTTAGAGATTAAAATTTTTGAAGACAATTCATTTAATGAAAGGGTGAAGGATATAACCGGCTCTGAATATGATGCTATTATTAAGAATTTTAATGTTGAAACTCCAATAGTATCAGAGAGTGGTATTTATAAATTTTCTGGATGCAAACAACATGATTGCCCTAGTTTTCAAACTATAATTTATTACGATGCTAAAACGGATAACATAAATGTAATTATCAACAAAAATGATAAAGTTTCATCTTTTAGTGAAAAAGGAAAAATTGATATCTCAGAAACACTCAGTAAAAAATAAGATATCAAACAATATTAAAAAATCCGAACAGAATTGCTCGGATTTTTTATTTCGGTTTAATAAAAATAGCATCTCCGTTTGATCTTAGTTCGTATACATAATACTTTCTTTTATAATACCCCTCCCTAATAAATCTTATTTCGATAGCATCTTTTTTTACTTGAATACCGTCAATATTTTCATACTTAAAAATGTCGAGACATATTCCACCCAATAAATATTTACCTTCAATAATATCTAAAGGGATATTATTTTCTAATATATCAATTAAGGTTTGAGAATCTGGAAACTCTTCCTCATTTGAAGCAGCTATTGAATATATCTGTTTAGAGGTATCTATTCCTATTGCAAAAGGATAAAACTCTCCTGCTTCTTTCAAGAAAATAGCTGCTAATTTCTTTATCTCTTCGCAGATTAATTCTTCGTACTTGTCGTTCTGTGATTCCATAGTTAGACTTTTTTTACAAAGAAAATAAAAAACAATTTCATTTATATATTAATAAAGCAAGTTCTTAAACTTAAAATAAAACCAATCTAAATACTTTTATTTCTGTCAAGGACAAAAAGCTAGTGTCTTGTGACGAATAAGAAAGGCAACCGTTATGGTTACCTTTTGTTTTATTACTCCGGAAGTTTTCCTTTCCTGATTAATGATGCTCTATAGCGAAGAATACTTATTGTAGAGAATATTAAGTCTGATTGTATAAATAGATGTTCTTCTGTAAAATTTGAAAAATTAAATTACATTTATCAGAAAAGTAACACCATGTCCCCAAAAGCATGACTTAAAACATTATAATTAGTTTCCAATTTATATTTCTGTTCTCATGCATAGGCATTCTATTTCCTCGAGATATAGACATTGTAACGGTTTCAGCTATTCCCATAGCTCTCCATACTCCACTCTTAGGACATTTATCACCTGTTCGGGCTGTCATACCCAGACGTGGTTTCATCATAATTGTTTTCTATTTAATTTATAAAATGCAAATATAGAGATTATTTTCTATACAATATTTGCATGTTATTTATTTGCCTTGTTGCGTATATACGCTAATTTATCTTGGAATATATCAGCTATCTTATATGCACGGTTTTTGGCCTCATTGGCAATTGGCCCAACGAAAAGACTATCCACAGTCTCTGTGAAAAGGGCTAGCCATCGGTCAAAATGCTCTTTACTTATAGGTAATTGTGCGTGTGGAGGAAATGGGAATCCGGTATATGTCTTCTCTCCTAATAATATTCCTTGCCAGAAGGAGTATAATTTAGCAAGATGTTCCGGCCAATGATTTTGTATTTTGTCATTGAAGATGGGGCCAATCAAATTATCTTTTCTGACCTTTCCATAAAAAATATCAACCATTTTTTTTATGTCTTTAATATCTTCTATATCTTTAGTTGGTGTCATATCTATTTCTCTTTAATAAAAACAAAATGTTTTCATCAAAGATAGGTATTTATTCCAAATTCTATTTTATAAATGTTTTGACGTATTCTTTGAGGGGGGGAGGTAACTATATTTATTAATCTTCAGATTTTGATAATATTTGAATAAGAAGTATTGATCGGAAGGGATTTGTATTCATTCAAAATAGTGAATCTAGACAATATTATCATTGGCCGGATTATTTATCTATAATGATCTTAAGGGAATAAACAGGTTGACAGAAAAATATATAAATAGCTGTTACTTTTATCACCTTTTTCACTAAGTTTGTTATTAGCTATAGAGATAGCCAATCGTTGACGGAGGATATATAGAAGGAGGGGTGTATCATTACTATATGACTGACCACTTGGGTAACAACCGTGTAGTGGTAAATGCCAGTGGAACGGTAACCCAAAGAAACCATTACTATCCCTTCGGAACAGCTTTTGCCGAAAACAGTGTAGATGAACAGAAGAAGCAGCCGTATAGCCTCCTAAACATGTTGAATATAAAAGAGGAGATAATAGATTTTATGTGTTTAGGTATGGAACACCGACTTCGATTTATAATAAAGGTACAAGATTGGGAAATCCTAAAAGTATTAATGAAGCTTTAAGTAAAGAAAGCCCAGCATGGAAAAAAGCCATGGAAAAAGGAGAACCGGTGACCTTATATTTATATACATGCAATTCAGCAACAGAAGGAGATTTTGTTTCAGGTAGCGGAGAAAATGTCCATATAAGAAAGGGTACGAATAATCCCATAGCGAAACAAATATCAAAAGAGTATCCAAATGTTATTGTTGTTGGCTTTGATGGACAATATGTATATGAAGTGGAATCTGGAGAAACAACAGGAGTTTTAAATGAAGATGGGGGCATTGTCATTTATAAGAATGGAAAAGAAATAGCGAAAATACCATATCCTGAAAAGTTTACAAAAGTAGAAAAAGAAAAAATAGAAGAAGAAAAAAAGAAGAAGAAAGAAAAATCAAAATAAAAGTCTATGAAATTGTATTTTATTATTATAACATTATCATTTTTATTAGTTTCATGTAATGAAAAGGAAAAAATATCAGCTTCTGATTTTCCAAAAATGAGTGATAAAGATCATATTGACTTGATAGATAAAGCTATAAATTTAAATGATACAAATGCATATTTAAAGCTGACGCAATATCATGGAATATATGGGAACATGGATGAAATTCTATTTGTTGCTTTAGAGATGGCAAATAAGAATCGTTATTCACAAGCGTATTATGATGTCTACTGGATTTTGACTCACTTTGAGGGTTATAATTGGATTGAAAAATCAGATAGTAAAACTAAATGCTTAGCATTATACTACTTATTGAAATCATATGAATCAAATTTAGAAAATAGTAAATATGAATTTAGTTTTTGATTCTAAAGAATTTTCAGAAAAAAGTAGATGAACTATGAATCAGTTCAATAGAATATATTCTACTACGAACCGACATGGATTTTCCCATTAAAATAACACATATCTTTGGCATAGTTTATACCAACAATGATATACCAATATGATGAAGACATCACTTGATCTGATCTTTTACACTCGGGCTGAGCATCTCTATAGCCAAGAACAAACTTAATGAAAAAAGTGACAACCAACGGTCATAGGAGCGAAGCATATGTAAAAGTAACAGCTTTTTGCATATATTTCTCTGTCACCTTTTTTCTCCCTTTAAGTCTGGTATAGATATATAATCCTGCCTATATTATCATAGGCAGGATTAGTTTATATCAAATAAATATACTGATTACTATTAATCTTCGAGCAAATCCGAAGGGACGATAAATTATTCTTTTGACATTTCTATCAAATAACAAGTTGACT
>NZ_JAIXHZ010000171.1:0-3466 GCF_043392705.1 Dysgonomonas sp. Shenzhen-Wh21 | reverse complement strand
TCTCAACTTCAACTACTTCAAAGTAGTCCAACAAACCTTCGGGTAATAATAATTCATAGCCACTTTCCATTAAACAAAGTTAGGAAAAATTATATCTCCACAACTTTTAGGAAAGAGCCCTCAAAAGCCGATTTCTTTTTTTATGTAACATCTTGGATACCTTGCACGTCAAGATTTCAAGCTTATCTGGTGACTCTTGATATACTCTTGTGTGTTTCATATCTCCCTCTTTTATTATATGGACACTTATGACAATAAAAACTTACTTTATTCTAGCCTGATTTAATCTGCAACTTGTAATCCTTACCATCTTTAATATCCCAATTAATACTAGTACAAATGTCGATAGAAGATCGCGAGGTTTGCAGTTCCAATATTACCCAGTTATGTTCCAAAAGGGACTTTTTGGCTTATTTAATGTATATTAAGGTATAGAAATGTGTTCTATTGGGTTACAGGAAAAATTGTATTTCCTATTGTTATAGCAGCTATACAGTTATAAGTTAATATATTATATGAACAGATATTATAAAATAAACTTGTTATCATCTAACGAAAAGAGCAAAGAGGCGGCTTATTTTTCATGGTAAATGTTTGCTTTTCTTAAAATAATTGGCAATATTGCAGAAAGTGAATTGCTAATACCATGAGTAATAACACTCTTACGACATTTTCTTTTGCCGAAATCGCAAAAAAGAATGAAGACTTTACCGTTCTTAACTTTGTTTCGGTTAACTCTACACAAGTTCCGCCAAAGATATCAATCAACTACCCTTGCGCTATTGAAGGCATCCTTATGGGGCTATGCCTTAAAGGTAATGCTACAATAAAAATTAATTTCAGAGAATATAAAATCAAAGAAAACACAGTATTTACAGTACTTCCTAACCAAATAATGGAAACTACTGAAAAAACTGATGACTTATTTATCGGCGTTCTGATTTTTTCAAATGACTTTTTTGTTGGTGAGCCTCTACTCAAAAATTTTAATATTGTAGATAAGATTATTTATCATCCATGTATCGATCTGTCGGTTGATCACGTAGATTATCTACTGCAATTACACTCGTTTATTGTAGACAATATAAATAAGGAGAAGCATATATATACGGAAGAAGTAACCAGAAACTTACTCTTGGCTTTAGTTAAAGAAACAGTTTCAGTATATTCAAATGAAAGATTAAAGGAACATACCAAAGCCTTTTCTCGTAATGAAATTATAGCTGAACAGTTTTTCAGACTGTTATTTGAACACTACATCAAGGAGAGAACAGCCTTATTTTATGCCAATAAACTATGTATCACATCGAGGTATCTGTGCAGAATATTGAAAAAAACAACCGGCCAATCGACAAGTACATGGATAGATAAGATCGTGATTATGAAAATAAAGGTTATGCTGAAATCTACAGAACTCACTGTGGTTCAAATATCGGAAGATCTAAATTTTTCTAATTCTTCTTTCTTTTCCAAATTTTTCAAGAAACATACCGGATTAACTCCCCTAGCATATAAAGCCATTTAATTTGTATCACCTTCCTTATATAACTACAAGACGCTATTCTTATAAGCTTCTGATGCCATTTCTATCTTTTGCTAATATTTATCGTTATTTTAGCACTTTGTTAACTAGTATTGATAATTATCCTAAATTGAAATGTTAGATAAACTAAAGAATGTCTTTTTTCACAAGAAAAATGAATCGCTATTATTGAGCGATTATGTTGAAATACAAACTCAGGAATTACAAATTAATAGGCAATATCGTACAGCAAGGGCATATCGTAGTATGCTCAATTGCTTTGTGGCGTTCAACAAAGGCGATGATATATTGCTTGCGAAAATTGATAATGCAATGGTAAAGCGTTTCGAAATGTTCTTAAAGAAAGAGGGTAAATCCTTAAACACAATATCTTTTTATATAAGAAACCTGAGAGCTGTATATAATAAAGCCTGTAAAGAATTACTTGTTCCTCGTCCTGTAGCCAATCCGTTCGATAATACTTTTATCGGAATAGAACGAACTACCAAAAGAGCAGTGCAGGAACATATTATAAAAAAGATTGCTAATCTGGATCTTAAGCACGACGCAGGGTTGGAGTTTGCTCAACAACTATTTATGTTCAGTTTCTATGCCAGAGGAATGTCATTTGTAGATATAGCCTACCTGAAAAAGAAAAACATCAAGGATGGGCACATTGCGTATCGTCGCCACAAAACAGGACAATTATTAAAAATCAGACTTACTGACAAAATTATCTCCATTATAAAACGGAATGAGAGCAAGACAGAAGGTTCGGAATATCTATTACCCATTATATTAAGTAAAAAGATAGAAGACAGGCTTCAATATGAGAGCGCCTTGCGCACTTATAATAACAGACTTGCCAAAATATCTATATTATTGGGATTGGACAATATATTGACTAGCTACGTTGCACGCCATAGTTGGGCTACCATAGCCAAAAATAAAAATATTCCTTTACCTGTAATAAGTGAAAGTTTGGGCATAATTCTGTGCAAACAACACAGATATATTTAGCTTCATTCAACAGTGCAACACTCCATAAGGCAAATATGAAAGTAATTTCTTCTATTTGAATTAAAGCAGGGATATTTTTTCTTGAATTATAAACCAATTCACTTTTAACAAATATTTCTTGGTTAATCGATACAGCATTTATATTTTTACGCCTGACCCGATAAGTTCAAAATTGAATTTAATCTAATATCAATTTCTGTCATTTCCTAAGTGACAGAAAAACATTTAGCAAATGAGCAACTCCGGTATCTTCAGGTATATTGAATTAGACAATGGCATTTGTAGAAAATTATATGAAGCGAGTGATAGCTTTGTGTATATACTAAATGGTAACATAACAGTGTCTTACGAAAGAAATAGACGAAGGAATCTAGCCACAGGAGAGACGCTCCTTATAACAAAAGATACGTTTATACAATTTGAGATAATAGACAAGGCTGTCTTGATATTTCTGAAACTGGAAAATATTGTCAGACATTTTTCACAGACTTCAATAAAGAGTCTTATAGAAATTTCGGAGGGTGAGGAGTGGAATATACTGAAAGCGAGAGGTCACTTCCATGAGTTCTGGAGGCTAATATTTCTATATCTTAAGGATGGTATAGACATGAATGGTATAGATCAATTAATAGAGGATCAGTTGTTTATGTTGATTAAAGAATATTACTCGATGAAGGAGATAAGTGTGTTTCTCCATCCTCTATTAGATGAGAATATATTGTTCGCAGACTTGGTTAAAAACAACTGTTTAAGGGTAAATTCTATTTCTGAATTGGCTCAACTTGCAAATTATAGCTCATCAGGCTTTATAAAAAAATTTCAAAAATGCTTCAATGAAGCTCCTTATCAGTGGATAACGAAATTTAAAGCTAAAAGGATTATGCAAGACATATGTTTTACTCAGGATTACTTTTGTGAAATATC
>NZ_JAIXHZ010000170.1:0-10616 GCF_043392705.1 Dysgonomonas sp. Shenzhen-Wh21 | reverse complement strand
ATCTAAACTCGAATTTCCAATCATATTTTGTCTGTACCTTCTAAATATATTTCTAGGCTGAGTCTGTTTTAAACTATTATCATAGCCTAATTCGAGTTTAGATAGACTAAATAAATCAAATAGTATACAAAGTGCGATAAAAAAGGTATACACTAATAATTTATCTATATTTAAAGATATAATAGATTTAACAAAGGATCAATTAACAGATGAAATAAAAAATAAATTTCAATCAGAAGAAGAACTTATTGTCGCTATTATTAGTGAATTTATTACCATACAAGACGAGCTATGAGCGTAGAAAATTATAAACTATTAATTAGAAACCTAAGAACTAAAAAGAATGCAAAACTTAAAATTCAAACAGTTGCTAATAATGTCAAATACAGAAAAAAAGGCAAGTCGGTTCGAATTCAAGAAGAACAAGATCCTAATTATAAGCAAGAATCAGAATAATGCAGGAAAAACAACGCTAGTAAAACTGCTTCTTTGGGGACTCGGGTGTGAGCCTTATTTAGATCTGAAGTGGAAAAATAAAGATTGCAGAACTATTGTAGAGTTTTCTATTAGTGATAATGAGAATTATTTGGTTTATCGTTATAAAAATAAGATTTCAATAAAACGAAAAGAAGACAATACACTCACTGTTTATGATAAAATAGGAGGTGCGTACTCAATTTTATTAGCTAATATTTTAAAGTTTAAATTAAGATTACCTCAGAAAGATCAAGAGATTTGGGTGACCCCTACTCCAACATATTACTTTATACCTTCTTATATAGATCAAAAGAGAAGTTGGTCTAATGCTTGGGATAACTTTGATAAATTAAAACAGTATAAAGATTGGATACGAACAACCTTAGGATACCATACTGGATTATATACATCTCATTATTTTGAATTACAAGAAAAGAAAGTAGAGAAAATAATCGAACAAGGAATAATCCAGCACGATATTGATGAAACTGATATAATGCTAAATCGCATTGAAAAATATATCCCTTTCGGAACTAATAGTATATTACAAGAAGAAGATATTGAACACTTAGCAAAATCCATAAATACCAAAGCATCTGAATTAAAAAGGAGACAAGAGGAATTATTCAGTCAAATTGTATTAATACAAACAGAAAAAACGAATCTTGAGAGTCAAAAAGATATTAGTTCTCGGGTCATCAGTGATTTAGAAGCTGATTATGTTTTCACTGTTGAGAATATTGGAGAGGACACTCTTGAATGTCCTTTATGTGGAACTATCCACTCTAATACAATTCTAGACAGATCATCTATTCTTGTAGACAAAAATCAAGCTATTGAACAATATAATATAATTGAGAATGAGTTAAAGAAAGTCAACTCACAGCTAGAGGAGGTTACCAAAGAATTGTCTTCGATAAAAAATGAAATTTCTAAGATGGATAATACTTATATAATGTATAATAATGAATCTATCAGTGAAATTGACGCCATTGAACTTATAGCCGCTAACAATATCCGTCATAATGCAAATATTGAGAGAGGTAATAATGTGATTAAGATAGATTCGATAAATACAGAAATAAAGGATATAGCTAAAAAAATTAAAACAATTGTAACGAAAGAAGATAAAGAAAGAAATAATAATATCTTTCAATCTATATTTTCTAATTACAGAGAAGTTTTAAATGTAGAAGCTCTTAATAACTCTAATATAAATTCTCCATTCGATTATCCCAAAATAGCTGTTGAAGGTGGAGGTGCTGAAAATGCGCGTGCAATGTTTGCTTATTATCTAACAATTTACACAATGAGTTTACGCTCAGAATCGTTGATTAAAAGTCCACTAATAATTGATACCCCTAATCAGCAAGAACAAGCTTCTTTTAATTACGAAAGTATGATTGATCTTATAGTGAATAAGTTGCCTTCAAATAACCAGATATTTATATGTGCTATTGATAATAGAGCATTGGATAAAATCAAAAAAGATGCACAAGTAATTGAACTAACTGAAAAAGATCGATTATTTGAAATAAATATTTATGAAGAAGCTAGAAATGAATTCTCTAAATTTAATATTAACTAGCCTATCCTTTTCTAAATAATACATATAAATACCATTCTCAAATTTAAGTCCTATATAAACCATGAGCCTATATAAAATTTCAAATGAACAGCTGTTTGAAATATCATCTGTCCAATTTCAAGATTTTAGCTATCTCGAGAAACATATTCAAAATCTAATAACTAAAGACCCTAATGTTTTAGGAGAAGATCTCCTTATTATATCAGAAGAATATACAGATTGGCAAGAATCTAAAAAAAGGCTTGATTTATTAGCATTAGATAGGTCTGGCAACCTTGTAGTTATTGAGATCAAAAGAGACAATGATGGTTTTCATATGGATCTACAAGCTATTAGATATGCTTCCATGTTATCATTAATGACTTACGACAATGTTATAAATACATATTCTAAATATTTGGAGAAACAGGGAAAGGATGGTTCTGGTGCTCAAAAAGGAATAAATGATTTTTTAAATTATAATGAAGAAAAAGATTTTGAGTTTGCGAAAGATATACGTATTATTCTAGTGAATAATCATTATTCCAAAGAATTAACATCATCTGTATTATGGCTTAGAAAAAAAGGAATTGATATAAAATGCATACAGTTTACGCCCTATAAAAACGAAGGAGATCAAGATATATTGTTGGATATAAATATATTAATTCCTCTACGAGAAGCGAATGATTATATGATTGCAATTCAGAAAAAAGAACAAGAAAAGGAAAAGGTTTCCCAACAAATAAGAAGTACTAGAGATTACTCAAAATTCAAATTCAATCAAGAAATACTTTCGAAAAATAGACTTGTTCTAAATGTTGTCAAAAAATATATTCTTGATAACCCTGAAAAAAATATAGAAGAAATACGGATGGCGTTTCCGAATGACCTCCAAGGTTCTTTTGGTGTGGTTAAAACTTTAGAAGAATATAGAAATGAGAGTCTAAAAGGGAAAAGATTCTTTGATGATGATAATGAGATTGTTTATTTATCAGACAAAACGCCAATAGTTGTTTGTTCTCAATGGGGAATTGGCAGCATTACCCGTTTTAATAATCAAGCTAAAGAACTGGGATACAAAATTGAAAAAGTAGACTCTTAAAAAAAATTAGTGATAATACAGATATTAGCTGATTCTTAGTTTATGAAGGATATTATTTTTAATTATAAACAATGGCTTTTAAATCTTAGATTAGAGGAGTTTATCATACCTATCAGTAATAAGGATATAAATATTTTTTACCTAGAAAATCTGAATAAAAAAGAGTGAAAGATTTGTTTGTATATGCTTTATATATAGTTGTTTATTTATTCTTTTCGTGATAATATAAACTTTCGATAATATTATTTCTATATACGCTCTTCGGAAAATATAATTGATTTGATATTATATGAAGAAAATGGTTTGTTTTTATAATTTAAATGTTGCATTTATTTTACTTCGTATGAGAGGTTAAAATATTATATTTGTGTATGATATAAATCTAAATATAACATAAGTTAATTATGGAAAATGCAACTCTATCAAGCTCAAATTTCGATTTAACACAGGATCAAAAGGAGTCTTTAGACCTAATCTATAATTTTTTAAGAAATGAGAAACATATTTTTATATTAAAGGGATATGCAGGGACAGGAAAAACCACTATCATAAAATATCTTGTTAAAGACCTTCTCTCAAAAGGATTCCAACCAAAATTGATGGCACCAACAGGTAGAGCTGCTAAAATAATGCAGAATAAAACTGGGTATCGAACAACAACTATACATAGAGGGATATATGCGTTAGACGAAATAGAGACAAAGAATGATGATAGTGAGGATTTTGCCGAAAGAGAGTTTAAATATATTTACCCAATAAGACCTGATGATAGCAAGAAGATACTTATATTTGATGAAGCTTCAATGATTAGTTCAAAGAAATCGGAACGAGAATTATTTTCTTTTGGTACTGATATACTTATTGATGATATTTTATCTTTTGCAAAATTAGATTTGGGTAGCAAGATTATTTTTGTTGGAGATAGTGCTCAATTACCACCTATTGGAGATAATAAGTCGAATGCTCTAAATATTATATTTCTTCAAGAAAGAGGTTGGAATGTTGATAGTTTTGAAATGACTCAAGTCGTTCGTCAGAAAGAAAACAATTGCATTTTGCGGAATGCAACTCATATACGAGATGTTTTAGCGGATAAGAATAGGAGTCAATTAATTTTTGAGCAACAAGATGGTGTTTTTGAATCTATTCGAATAGATAAAGTTGTCAGTTCTTATTGTGAAAACTATCCAATTCCAACAATAGAGAAAGATGTTATAATTTGTTATACAAATAAGCAAGCGTCAAGTTATAATAAAGAGGTTAGAACTGTATTGTTTCCTTCTAATCCGCATATCACCTCTGGAGACATTGTCGTTATAGTTCATAATAACTATCAAAAAGATATAGATTTACTGAATGGGGATATGGCTAAAGTATTAGATGTTTCATCAGACGTAGAAGAAAGAAAAGTACCAATATATAATGAAAAGAAAGAAAAAATATTCATTGAGCTAAAATTCAGAGATGTCGTTCTATTACATGAGTCAGGAGAAAGAATTTCCACTAAAATTATTGATTCACTACTAAATAATGAATATCCAAATTTGACTACATATGAGATAAAAGCATTATACATAGATTTTTGCATAAGGAATCCCAAATTAAGAGCTAAAGATTTAATGTTTAAAAACTTACTTAGAAATGATCCATATATGACTGCTCTAAGGGTTAAATATGGTTATGCAATAACTTGCCATAAGGCACAAGGAGGGGAATGGGAAACTGCTTTTGTAGATTATTCTGGACGTAAGGGTTTGAATGATGATTGTTTGAGGTGGATATATACTGCAACAACTCGTTGCTCAAGAGCATTATATGGAGCAAATATTCCCCAAATAACATCTTTTGATAAACTCTCATTCTCTGATATAGGGCAAATTTCGAATATATCACAAGATGCAATTAATTGGGGAGAGGTGCCAGAAACTCCTTTCCATGATAGTAATAGTCACTTATGCAAGCGTGCAAAATATTGGGAGATACAAGATAAGTTAAAAGATACTAAATATTCAATTATTCGTATAAAATCAAACCCTTATATGGAAGAATACTATATTGATTCAGGTTCTGATACTCTGAGATTTGATAGTCAACACAATGGAACTGGTATTTTTAAACCATACACATGTAGAAGTGAATCTGCTGACGTAGAGCCAATATTGCAACTTCTCAATAAGGAATATTTTTTTAAGTCTAATACTTTACAATATTTACCATCTAATGAATCATTAGATAGATTATATCAACTTATAAATATTAACTGCAGCGAGTTAAATATTGAGATTACAAACATTGTTGAATATTCTGAAAATTACTATGTCACATACTATCTAAAAACAACAGGGAAGTTTTCATATATCCAATTTTATTACACGAAAATAGGAAATCTCACTCAGGCTATACCAAAGTCTGATTTAGGAATAAATGATGAAAAATTAAAAATGTTGATCAATCAAATATCATGATATGTCTTTCAAAGAGGTTACTGAATTAAGAAAAGCCGGACGATTAAATGATGCATTAAAACTTGCTCAAGAAGATCTGAGAATTGAGCAGAATGAATGGTCTTTTAGTGCCTTATTTTGGGTTCTTAACGATATGTGCAAAGATGCTATAGCCAAGAACACTCTTGAAGTTTCCAATAGAATACTAATTGATATAGAAAAAGTCTTTGATAAGTTAGACGATTACGAAGGGTTTGCTGCAAAAGCAATAGATTCCTTAAAAAAAAAGCTAGATCCAAACTTAGATATTTTACAGAAAGCAACAACTTTAAACAAAGAAGGGAAATATACGCAGGCTTTAAAAATTTATCAAGATCTATATAAACAGAAAAAACTTAACGTAGTCCATCATGAGTCATATGGATGGACAATCTATAGTTATGTGACTAAAAATTTTAGTAATCTAAATTCACTAGAAATACGAACATTATTACGAGACTATATGATATTAGAAAATAGTCGCCCATCTCGGTTACATACTTTGTTTTTAAATTTCGCAATGAAAGTGAGTGAGCAATTCCCTGATTTTAAGTTGCTTCCATTTGTGAAGATGTTTGGCATAAATAATCTCTCTAGGGAAGACTATTATACTTCAAATATAGAAGGAAAGTCTATAAAACCCTTTATAGAAAGATTATTACAAAGACTTTCTATGAATATAGAATTTAGCATTACTGAAATATTAGAGGTTTTTGAAATATCAACTCTAGAAAAAGAAGATATCCTAGATTATTTGCGAGAGCCATATTTTTGGAAAATATATAAGGAAAAAGATGATAAACAAAACCTATGGACTTTACTAAAAGAATATACCGAACGGTTTAGAAACCAGCAAAGTTCTAATTTTCACTCAAAAATATTGAACCATGTTTTATGGAATACAAATGATGAAGATAGCCAAAACTTTTATTCTTTTATTTTATCGTGGGGAATAAATAATTTTAGAAGGGAAGATTGGATTCCAATAAGGAAAGATGATACTGAGTATGATTCTATTGCCTTAAAATGCATAAATAGATTATATACAGTTATTGAAAAGATGGATACAAAGGTTGAACCTCATATCCTGTCTCTATTTGAGGACGCAGTATCAATATATTCAGACAATAATTCTCTAAAAAGAAAATATGCAATAATTCTAATGAATAATGGAGAAAAAGAGAAGGCTCGGATTATATATAAAAACTTATTGGTATTAATGAATGAATGGTATATCTGGTTTGAGTTTTTTAAAATACAGACAGAAATTGATAATTCCCTAAAATTAGCATTATTGTCAAAGGTTCTTCTTATGCAATCTAACACAGATTTTACAGGGGAAGTACGTTTATACTTAGCTGAAGTTCTAATCGAAATGAATTTAATGGATAATTCAGCTATTGAACTGGATTTATACGAAAAAAATAGAATTAAAAATGGATGGAAATTGTCAAATAAATATTTTAGTTTAAAGAATCATGTATCATCTATAACCATTAAAGAAAATAAAAGCAACAAAATTATATATGAAAAGTATGTTAGTATTGCAGAAGAATATGCATACGAACAGATTCCTTCAATAGAAATGGTTCTTGTCGCAAAATTTAAAAACAAAGAAGGAAAAGATAGGCTTAAATTGGTTGATAGCAATAACTCTATTGAGATAGTTTTATCTCCTAAAAAGCATAGGTTATCACCCAATGAAGTCGAAGGAGAAATATATTCAGTTAAATTATACAAAACAGGAGCTAATAATTCATATATTCCTTTGCACATAAAAAAAACTGAAAAATCCAGATGGAGTATCTTGTCTAAAAAACATGGGTATATAGAATATATAAATATAAATAAAAATATTTTACATATTATCACAGGAGATTCAATACAGATATTTTATCAATATAAAGAGAAAGAGAAATTTAATGTTGGAGAATTCGTATGCTTTAATCAGCTTATTGAATCTTTTACTTCAAATAATGAAAAAAAAATAAATATCAAAAATCTTCTTTCTTGCGATATGAATGACGCAATTAAAGAGTTTCCTCATATTATAGCTGTGATTGATGATATAAACCAGAAGAAAAAGGTATTACATTATGTTGCAGGAAAGAAACCTCTTACAGGAATAATTAAACTTGACGACATTAATTTTACTCCGCAAATTGGAGATTTTATCTCATTACATTATTATATATGTAGAGATAAAGAGGGGACTAAAAGAATTAAAACTCTAACAATTGAGGAAACATCAGAAGAGCGAAAAGATTTGGTTCGTATTATAGAAGGCCAGTTGTTATTGAAATATCGTTCAAAGTTCTATGACTATAATGAAGAGGATTGTGGTGAAACAGAGCCTGATTTTGGATTTATTTCTGATTATTATGTGCCGAAGTTTGTTTTACAAAAACATAATATTAAAATAGATTGCCGAATCTCAGCTAAGATAATATTTGATGGTGAAAAATGGAAAGTCTTTGATATTATTAATTTTTAATATAGAAAACAATAAATATATAGCCAAACAATACTCCAAATATAATAAAATGAGACTTCTAAACAAAGCTCGTTTGCTTCAATCTATCTTTAGAGTTAACAAATTGAAACTAAAATATAACGAATCAAAAATCTTGAATACTTATTCATGCATGCATGACAATTGAGCAACGGGTATATTAAAAGACTTAACTCGCAGTATTGCTGAAAAAAGAGACTTCCCGAGTGGAGAATCTATTGTTTATTTAGTATTATAGAAATTATCATGGTTTACTAAGAATTCCTCTACAATCAACTATTATAGAATTAATTAGAAATAAAGAATTTCAAACTTCAACTTTTTATATTTAAATGAAGAAAAAACAACGAGATTTATCTATTCTTCCTATAAAGACAAAAGTCTATGATCAAGTTAAGCCTTGCCTTGAATGTTTCTTTGGTTTTGAGGAATCATTTATTAACGATCTGTTTTTTGATGCTTGCGTTGAAATAAGAGAATCTTTACCCCCAGAAGAAAAGGAGAAAATATCCCCACGAGATATTTATAAATTTATAAAAGAAATGAGAGAGAAGGGGCATAGTATTACATTAACAATTCTTGATCCCTTAAAACTACATGAACTTACAGAAAAACATGAAATTCATCCAGTTATACTTTTTATCTTATTTGTTATCACACATGTTTATGTTAAGTTTTACTATCTACCTAAACTAAATGCAGAAAATACTGAAATAGAACCGAATCTAGAAGAACAGTATCGTTATATAGAAAATGTGCGTCCAGAAATGCTTCAACTGTATAACTTCATTAACGATTGGAAAAAACAGCCTTTTGAAGAGCCTATAACATTAGCCTGTGGAAGCAAGAAAATACGTTTGGATAATAAATCAAACTGGATGTTTACTGCTATCAATAATTATCTAAAGACTTATCTGAATGTTGATAGTGTCGCTACTGCAAAAAACGAATTGGAAACAAAATATAATTCGAAGGCAGGGAAAAAAATGAACAAATACCAAAGTATTATAACCTATGGTATAGATTGTCTATATCAAGACATATATCAAACCGAGGAGATTACCAACGATATGTGTTGCCTTATTCGAGACTATTTAAAGTATATAGGACAACCTATCTCCAATGATGAATTTGACCACCCGGATGATATTAAAAATATACGTTCACGAATAAGATATATGCGGACAACCGATTTTAAACCAGATTGGTTATCTCAGGATTTAGACGATCTGCCACCTGTTCGCAGTTCCTATTGGTAATTAATAAGATAAATCTTCTCTCTTATGCGGATTCCCATTATAATTGGATTTCCATTTTATCGATGTAGAAGCATCATAATAGCAATACTTTAGATTATCCTGAATGTTATATCTTTTTGTGGATTTTATGTTCACTTCATAATTTGTATCTTTTCTTATAATATAAGGAACATGCTCTCCTTTTCCCTCAATATCTATATCTCTAAATAACTCTATAAACGAAGAAAGAGGTCCATTTGTGATTTCATTTTTAGAGGAAACTAGACTTCGAATCAATACCCCTCCATAATACTCTTCTCTACTTTCAAATGATATATCAATTCCACTTAAATGAGAATACCACCTCCCTGATTGAATAATACGCTTATAAACCGTTTTGTCTGGATGATTTTTATTATAAAAGTAGAATTCCAACTCTATTATTCGATATATCTTTTCGCCTTTAATAATTACATATTCACTCAATAGTTTTTTTGCCAATAATTTAAATTGTTCTTGTATATACTCCTCTGTAGCATCTTTTGGTATAGACAAAGCCATTTTTAATTCTTCCATATGTAGAACATTAAGTTGTTAATTATATGATGTGCAATATAGTTATTTATTGATTTATAACGATATAAAACCCTATCCTTATTTTAACAATTGAATTTTTCCTACTAAAGATTTTTCAATGCAGCACCTTTGTATCGTAATCATAACGATTACGGCGCTCTTTGAAATATTGGACAATTAAAAACCAGAAAAGCTTCTTCTCTGGTATTAAGTGAGAAGCAAAAATAAATTATAGAAAAATGGGACAAAACATTTTAAATGAAAAAAATACTATTAATAACAAAATAAAACAAGAAAATATGACAGACAAAGAATTTAACAAAGCAAAAAAGCAAGTCGCTAAATCAGAATCGATGAATACTCAAATAATGGAACGTACAGACAGTGGTTATCAATTTAAAGAAGAATATAAAAGATTTGGCTTAATAAAAGAAAATAGACCCATAAAGAAAGCAGATGTGATAGGGTTTATGCAAATTATAAGCAATAATAAATATGATGACACCCAATCCATTGTAGCCATCGAAGCAACAGAAATTATTGTCTGCATCTTTTATTGCATTTAATTTGGCAAATGCTGAGATTCTGTGCTGACCGTCAAGAACGATTAGAAAGTGTTTCGCATCTTTTTTCTCGATTCGCTTGCCTTCTAAATCAA
>NZ_JAIXHZ010000169.1:0-20141 GCF_043392705.1 Dysgonomonas sp. Shenzhen-Wh21 | reverse complement strand
GTTTCTATACTTAAAATACAAGACATTACATTTTCATTTTTATGAGGAGCTTTATTCTTACTCATATTTCTCTTATTAAATTATTTCTTAATATCTATAACAACCGTTTGTTGTTAATTTTTATCTGTATATCTGTTAAAACTACTCAAATGTACAAAAAAGTATGGATATTAGATATTAGATAAAGTATGAATAAAATTTAATTATCAAGATTTTGTGTAATTTTGCATCCTGTAAAAATGAAAATGTAATGTCTTGTATTTTAAGTATAGAAACTTCTACAGAAGTATGCTCAGTAGCTGTCTCTAACCGAGGTGAAATAATATTTGAAAAAGAAAATATAGAAGGTCCTTCTCACGCTGTTCTCCTCGGAGAATATGTAAATGAAGCAATCCAATTTCTGAGATTGGAGAATATGTCATTAGATGCCGTTGCTGTTAGTTGCGGACCCGGTTCTTATACGGGACTTCGTATCGGAGTGTCTGAGGCAAAAGGTCTTTGCTATGGATTGAATATTCCTCTGATTGCAATTAATACATTAGAATTAATGGCTTATGGGGTTGTAAAATCAAACATGATTGATCGGTCAATTCTTCTTTGTCCGATGATAGATGCTCGTAGAATGGAGGTTTATGATACCTTATTTGACTTTGACTTAAACTTGAAAAAAGAAATATCCGCTGATATTATAGACGAAAATTCTTTTGCTGACATTCTTAATGAAAATAAGATAGCCTTTTTTGGCAATGGAGCAGACAAATGTAAAAACGTCTTGTCGCATGCGAATGCTCAATTTATAGATAACGTATATCCGAAGGCTGCAAATATGGTGACATTAGCAGAAAAAGCCTATGAGGAAAAATCATTTGTAGACGTTGCTTATTTTGAGCCATTCTATCTCAAAGAATTTGTAGCAACTACACCTAAAAACAAGGTTTTGTCGGGGAAATAATCCTTTATATAAGTTGTTTTCTTATTTATATGGTATCAGTTTTGTGATAGCTATTCTTTTTTTTGTGCATACAAGCAACATTCTGAAGCTTTTTTGCATCATATATTATATAATTAACCTACTTCTTAAAATATGAAAAAGCTTATATTATTTCTTTTTAGCGCATTGTCGCTTATTCTAGTAACTGCTTGTAGTGATGATTCGGATCTTGATTTTAATTATGAAATAGCAGATTGTGTGCAGGTTCAATTATCTGCTGATATTTCTGGTGAGAATTGTATCTCTTCAGGGCAAGCTCTTCAAGGAGAGTTAACGCAAGTGAAAGGTCAGATTATCCTGAAAAAAATTAAAAGTGGGACTACTGTTTTGGATATTATTGTTGTAAAAGGTATTGATGGTAAAGAATATTCAAGTTGTAGTACAGAATTTAATAAGAATAATGTAGGTAAGATGATAATCTTCTCAGGATTAACTTATGGTCCTAGTGCGTCTGCTTTTTATTATTACATACCTAGCGGAGGATTTTTAAAGGTAACTGAACTTTGGTTGAAAAAGTAATAAGCAGATTTAGCTTTTATCAATAGAGAAATCCGGACATTCTCACGTTTCTCTCTTTATTTCATAAAAAAACTTTCTAAATATTTGTATTATAAAAAATAACATCTATATTTACGAAAAGATAGTAGATTTACGTAAAATTTATAATAATGGAAAAGTTAACCCATCAGGAGGAAGCGGTAATGCTTCATATTTGGCAATTAAAAGAGTGTGTAGTAAAAGACATCCTAAATGAAATGGATGACCCTAAACCGCCTTACACTACCGTTGCTTCTATTGTTCGTAATCTGGAGCAAAAAGATTATTTGAACTCTAAGAAATATGGAAATGTGTGGGTTTATACGCCGAAAGTAGCCGAAGATGATTATAAGAAGGCTTTTATGTCGAATGTGGTGAAGAGTTATTTCGAAAACTCGTATAAAGAGTTGGTCTCGTTCTTTGTGAAAGAAGAAAAGATATCTCCTGAAGAGCTCCAAGAAATAGTGAAAATGATAGAAAAAGGAAAAGAGTGAATTACTTAATTGTTAACGCCATGGAACACACAATTATACCTTATTTGATTAAAGCTTCTGTATCATTGGCTTTATTTTATGGCTTATATATGTTGCTGTTAAGAAAGGATACTTTTTTCCGCCTGAGGAGATTTTATTTCCTTTTTTCAATTGTCTTTTCATTACTATTTCCTTTTTTGATGATTGAAGTGACGGCTAAAGAAGAGGTGCCTGTTCAGATACCGGCATATTGGCTTTCGCAAATAGAGGTATCGGCAATGCCTGCTCAACAGGTTTCGGTGATTGATTGGAAACTGATTGCTTTATTTGCAATAGGAGCAGTATCTTTGATTTATGCGTTGCGATTTATAATGCAATTATTTTGTATACTAAAGTTAAGGATCAGTCATGATTCTGAAAAATTAGATACATGTTGTATTGTAAAAATAAAAGATAGGAAAATCTCGCCATTCTCATTTTTTAGATGGATTTTTATCGGCTCTCAAATTGATGAGGAGGAAAAAATGAAAGAGATTATAGCTCATGAGATGGTTCATGTCAGGCAATTACACTCTGTAGATGTATTACTAGCCGAAGTCTTGTGTGTATTCTTCTGGTGGAATCCTTTTGTCTGGCTTTTGAAAAAGGAAATAAAAATAAATCTTGAATATCTAGCGGATGAGGGGGTCTTGAAAGAAGGATTCAGTCCCAAAGAATACCAATATATATTACTGCAAGTATCAAACGTGAATACCGGTATACCAATTATAAATAATTTTAATGTATCACAATTAAAAAAACGAATTACCATGATGAATAAAAATAGAACATCGCTAGGTAAAGCAACTAAATATTTATTGCTTGTACCGGTTGTTTTTGTTTTGCTATTAGGAAATGCTGTGCAGGCTTCGCCCGATATAGCTGATATGATAACGATGCCTTTTGTTAATGGCGGACAGCAAGTGCCTCAGAAAAAAGGGGATGTATATGTGACTGTAGACAAAATGCCTGAATTTCCGGGAGGACTAAATGCTCAGCAAAGGTTTATTGGGCAAAATTTGAAATATCCTGTTGAAGCTCAGGAGAAAGGCATTGAAGGGCGTGTCATTGTGCGTTATGTTATAAGAAGTACAGGGGATATTACAGATATAGAGGTTATAAGAGGCGTTTATCCGTCTTTGGATGAAGAAGCAGTTCGCGTAGTGAAAGCTATGCCTAAATGGACTCCCGGAAAGCAAAATGGAAAAGCTGTCGATGTGTACTATACATTACCTTTGATATTCAAAATATCAGGCAGTAAGAAAAATTTTTCGGAGGGAGAAAAAGATAAAGATGTTATGGTTGTCGTCGGATATGGAACTCCTAAAAAAGAAGGCTTTACATTGAAGGAAGGTGGTGCTGAACCATCAGTAGATCATCCTTTTATTACCGTAGAGGATATGCCGGTGTTTCCCGGAGGGGAGTCGGCAATGCAGAAATTCGTAGCAGATAATTTAAAATATCCCCAATCTGCACAAAAAGCAGGTATACAGGGGCGTGTAACTATTCGGTTTATAGTGGGTAAAACGGGTGAGATTTCAGATGTAAGAGTTATTAGAGGTATCGATCCTGAATGTGACGCAGAAGCAGTGAGAATGATTCAATCTATGCCAAAATGGACTCCCGGCAAGCAGAATGGAATAGCTGTACCTGTGTATTTCACATTGCCGATTGTATATAGACTTAAAAAAGATACGATAGTAAATACAGAAAAGAAATAGCAGATTTTTTTCTCAAGATTATATAGAGGCTAGGTGATAGTATAGCCTACCTCTATTAATCTTGAACTGCAAAAGATAATCTATGAAAAAGACCTTGATACTCCTTTCTTTTTTAATTGTGCATTCTGTTTTGTTTTCTCAAACTGTAGAGAATGAACTGGAAGCTTACATTCAAAATTTTCAATACCAAAAAGCGTTGGAGTATATTTCCGATAAAGAACCTTCAGCGTATCTACAGTTTCAAGAAGCGATGTGCCATAAAGCTTTAGGTAATTATTTGAAATCGATCGATATTTTACAAAGACTATCTACCGATAATCCCGAAAATGTTCGTCTCAAATCTGAATTGGCAAATTGTTTTGCAATAACAGGACGAAGACAGGCAGGGATAGATTGTTATGATGATCTGATTCGTTTGGATTCAACGAACTTATATTATAAGATACAAAAGGCTGAACTGCTATTTCAACAGACGAAATACGAAAAAGCGTTGTGTTTGTTTAAAGAGATATACAGTCGCAATAATTCTCCCAACACTTTATC
Organism: Dysgonomonas sp. Shenzhen-Wh21; assembly: GCF_043392705.1. Lineage (NCBI taxonomy): Bacteria > Pseudomonadati > Bacteroidota > Bacteroidia > Bacteroidales > Dysgonomonadaceae > Dysgonomonas > Dysgonomonas sp. Shenzhen-Wh21. The sequence continues at coordinate 15,837 of NZ_JAIXHZ010000169.1, read as the reverse complement.
TCAGATCGCTCAATGTTTTGAGAAGATGAATCAAGCTGATAGCGCTATGGTATACTTCAAAGCGGCATGGGATACGAATCCCTCTGATAGTTATTCTGCGGCAAGTCTTGTTAACCTATGCTTAAAGGCTGATCGTAGTCTTGAGGCTTTAGCTCACTCTACGGCATATATTGAAAAAGACAGCACAGATCAGCAGATGAATTTGCTGAATGCGTTGACGTATTATGTGATGGATAATTATGAGGAAGCGATCTCCCGATTTAAGAAGTGTTATGAAGCCGGTGATTCCTCGCTTATTGTTAACCGTAGTCTTGGAATTTCTTACTATTCATTGAGGGAGAATTACGAAGCTGAGATTTTTTTAGACAAAGCATTTCGCCAGGATACTACAAATAATAATGTGCTCTATTGTCTTGCTGTAAGTTCGAACGAATTGGCAGATCATAAAAAGGCAATTCCCTTGTTTCGGAAATTGTTGGATAAGACAATTCCGCCTGATCTGACCTTATATCTTTATTATAAAGGATTGGCATCGGCTTATGATAAGGGCTCTCTTTTCGAAGATGCTGTAAAAGCATATAAAAAGGCATTGATATATGCCGGAATCAATCAGAAAATGACAATAAATTTTGCGATAGGTCAATTGTACGAAAATCAAGTAAAAGATAGTTCGAATGCTCTTATATACTATCAGAATTATAGAAAGGATTTGAACGAATACCTTGAAGGTCTGATAAGGAAAAATGAAACGGATGAAAATATTGACGATACGAAGAAACGACTGAAATATTTAGATGAGCATATCAAAGAATTGACAAAAGCGATGTCTGTCAATTAGCTGATTAAACCCCAGTTGTACTTGTTGCCACCTAGTTTGCGTAATTGTCTCTTTAGTAATAAGCTCTCAGACTTTTCCATTTGCGGATCTTCATCCAGTACTTTCTGGGCGACTTCACGTGCATATTGCAGTATCTCCCCGTCTCGTACAAGGTTTGCTATCCGCAGATTGAAAGGGATACCGCTTTGTTGAGTTCCTTCCAGATCACCCGGGCCTCTTAGCTTTAAGTCGGCTTCGGCTATTTCAAAGCCGTCATTGCTTTCTACCATTATGTCGATGCGCTTCCGTGTGTCGGCTGATAGCTCGTAAGGCGTCACCAGAATACAATATGATTGGTCTGCTCCACGACCAACACGCCCTCGTAATTGGTGCAGCTGTGATAGCCCGAAGCGTTGAGCCGATTCTATCACCATAACGGATGCGTTTGGTACATTTACACCTACTTCAATAACGGTAGTGGCTACCATTATCTGAGCCTCATTGGTGACGAAGCGTTGCATTTCTGCATCTTTTTCTTTGGGCTTCATCTTGCCATGAACCTTGCAGACCGTATACTCGGGGAAGATTTCTTTTATATGCTCAAATCCCTCTTCCAGATTTTTGAGGTCGAGCTTCTCGCTTTCTTCTATCAGTGGATAGACTATGTATACCTGTCTTCCCTCTTGCAATTGTCTGCGAATGGACTCGTATAAAGCTCCTCGCTTTTTGTCATACTGATGAATTGTTTGTATGGGCTTGCGTCCCGGTGGAAGCTCGTCTATTACCGATACATCCAGATCGCCATATATGGTCATTGCCAGCGTGCGGGGAATAGGGGTGGCAGTCATTACTAAGATATGTGGCGGGTTTACGTTTTTCGACCACAATTTAGCTCGTTGTGCTACGCCAAAGCGATGTTGCTCGTCAATAACCACTAAACCTAGGTTTGAAAACTGTACGGTGTCTTCAATAAGGGCATGTGTGCCAATTAATATTTGAAGGTCTCCCGTTAAAAGAGCATTGTGTATGCGTTCCCTATCCGATTTTTTTGTTGAGCCGGTTAGTAATTCTACATTTACATCAAGCCCTGCCAATGCTTCTGAGATTGTTTGGTAATGCTGAGTTGCCAATATTTCCGTTGGAGCCATAAGGGCTGCTTGGAAGTTGTTGTCCAGTGCAATTAACATAAGCATAAGAGCTACAAGCGTCTTCCCGCTACCAACATCTCCTTGCAGTAAGCGATTCATTTGTTCGCCGGTAGCCATATCTTGCCTGATTTCTTTTATGATTCGTTTTTGTGCATTGGTTAAAGGAAAGGGGAGGTTTTCATCATAAAATCTATTAAGGTAGTCGCCTACCTTAGAAAAAACGAATCCTTTTAACTTTGACTTTCTGTCGGCGGTATATCTTAGAATGTTTAGCTGAATATAAAATAATTCCTCAAACTTTAATCTGTATTGTGCTTCTCGTAACAATGCCGTACTTTCCGGAAAATGGATGTTGCGCATAGCACTTTTTAACCCCATCAAGCGAGCTTCGTTAATGATGCTGTCCGGTAGCGTTTCGGGTAAGCTTCTTACAACAGAAGAAAATGCGGCTGCCATTATTTTCTGAATTGCTTTTGAGTTCAGATAATGGTTTTTCATTTTCTCTGTTGTGTTGTAATAAGGCATCAAGCCTGTAGGGCGTTCTTCTTCGCTGATATATGGGTCAATATCTGGATGTGGGATATTAAATTTGTCTCCAAAAAGAGTAGGTTTCCCAAAAACAATATAGGGTAAGTTCACTTTATATTTGTCCGTAATGAACTTTGCTCCTTGAAACCATACCAGATCAATAAATCCTGTACCATCCGTAAAATGAGCTACGAGTCTTTTTTTTCTGCCTTCACCGAATGTCTCAAAAGCTGTAACTCTTCCTCTAATTTGTATATATGGCATATTACCGTCTATTTCGTGTATAAAATAGATACGGCTGCGGTCTATATATTTGTAGGGGAAATAATATAGTAAGTCTTCAACCGAAAATACATTTATTTCCTTGTTGAGTATTTCGGCCTTCTTTGGGCCTACACCTGCCAGATATTTTATGTCCGTCTGAAAAGAATCTGTCATCTTTCGGTTTAATGCCTAAATTCAAATAAAGTTAGCTTTCTGTTATTTTTGTTCTACGAAGATAATAAATAAAAATGTTTTGCGATCAAGAGGAGGTTGTTATTGCCTATTGGGAGGATAATGTTTAATGTGTCTTGTTTTAATAAAGGATGAAATTTTTATTAAAAAATTTAAATTAAAAGGTTTGAAGGTTAAAATTGTAAAGCTTATTCGTTTATTTTTATCCTCATGTGATGTCATATTTAAATAATAACGAAAGTAAATGTTAATTAACATTTGTATTTGTCAATATTCTTAGAATGCTCTGTATATTTGTATTACCTGACGATTTATTATGAAAAATGAGTAGAATAAGGATGTCCGGCAGCTTTGGCGATGATCACATGAATGAACATTAATTGTGTAATTGCATTATAATAACATAACAGGCGCATGTAGTTTATTATGAGAATCGGAATAGATATAGGTGGATCAAAAATCCGTATGGCAGTGGTTGATGGCGGGCAGATATATAAAAAAATAGAAGCTCCTACGAATGCTGTTGAGTCAGAAGAAGCGATCCTTGCTAACTTGTGTGATATGATCCGCAAGATAATGAACTCAAATATTAGAGGGATTGGCATTGGAGTGCCATCCGTTGTTGATGCAGAACAGGGAATTGTGTATAATGCTGTGAATATACCTTCATGGAAAAGAGTCTATCTGAAAGATATTCTGGAAAAAGAATTCAGAATTCCTGTTTTTGTAAATAACGAGTCTAACTGTTTTGCTTTCGGCGAGCGTTATTATGGAGAAGGCACAGCTTACCGGAATATTGTTTGTGTAACTCTCGGTACCGGGGTAGGAGCCGGAATTATTATCAATGACGTATTGTATAACGGAAATAATACCGGCGCTGGAGAAATAGGGAGTCTTCCTTATCTCGATGCCGATTATGAATATTATTGCAGTCGCAAATTTTTTGATCGTAATAATATTTCCGGTCGAGATGCTTTAAACATGGCTTTGGTTGGAGATACGAAAATGATTTTACTGTGGGAAGAATTTGGTAAGCATATCGGCAAACTGATAAATGCTATCTTGTTTACTTACGATCCGCAAGCTATAATACTAGGGGGTGGGCTCTCGGCTGGATATCAGCTGTTTTCGGAGAAGATGTTTGATGTGATTACGACCTTTCCTTATCCTGAGACAATAAAGAGAATGAAGATACTACTATCTCGTAAAGAAGATATATACCTACTTGGAGCAGCTGCTTTAGTTGTTTGATTTTTTATAATAAATATTTACAATAGAACCATTAATAAATTTTTAACATGAGATTGGATTTAAGTTCGCAAATCGTATTAGATCGGGTGTCACCACGATATTATCGTCCCGAAAATGAATTTGAGCTTTCTGCTTTAACTCGTTTCGAGAAAGTACCCACCCAAATATATGAATCTTCAGTAGAGGCTTCGCTAAGCATCGCTAGAGATATTGCGCATAAGATTAAAAACAAAACTATTGCCGGACAAAAATTTGTTTTGGCACTTCCCGGAGGACATTCACCTCAAACTATTTATCAAGAGCTGATACGTTTGCATAAAGAAGACGGACTAAGCTTCAAAGATGTTGTAATATTCAATATCTACGAGTTTTATCCCCTTGCACCTCAGTCTAGTGGTAATCTGAAACTACTGAAAGAGTCTTTCTTGGATTATATAGATATTGATCTGAACAATGTATATTCTCCTGATGGGCAAGTACGTAAAGAAGAAATATTGAACTATTGTAAAGCCTACGAACAGACTATACAAAACGTTGGAGGAATTGATTATTTGTTATTGGGATTAGGTCGTGCCGGTAATATCGGAATTAACATTGCCGGATCGAGTATGAATTCAAATACTCGCTTAGTCCTGTTGGATCAGCAATCGAGAAAAGAAGCTATAAACACATTCGGATCTTTAGAGCAGGTTCCACCTAGTGCTGTAACGATGGGGATATCTACTATTATGAGAGCTCGTGAGATAGCTCTTATCGCTTGGGGTGAGGATAAAGCAAAAAGTATAAAAGATGTGGTAGAAGGCCCGGTTTCTGAGTCTGTTCCTGCTTCATGCTTGCAAGCTCATCCAAATACAACTGTGCATATCGACCTGAATGCGGCATTTAGTCTGACTCGTATAAACCAACCATGGTTGGTAACAAGCTGTGAGTGGACTAGCAAAATGATTCGCAGAGCTATTGTTTGGCTTTGTTTCAAAGTGAATAAGCCGATCTTGAAATTAACAAATAAAGATTATCAAGATAATAGTCTTGAAGAGTTATTGGCGCTATACGGTTCTGCTTACAATGTAAACATCAAGATATTTAACGATCTTCAACATACAATTACCGGTTGGCCGGGAGGTAAACCAAATGCTGATGATACTAATCGTCCTGAACGAGCAACTCCGTATCCCAAAAAAGTAATCGTTTTCAGCCCACATCCCGATGATGATGTAATCTCTATGGGAGGAACATTCAAACGTCTTGTTGACCAGAAGCACGATGTGCATGTGGCATACCAGACATCAGGTAATATTGCGGTAGGCGATGAAGAAGTTGTTCGCTATGTTTCTTTCTTAGAAGATGTGAGAAATAAATACGATGCCAATAACGAGGTATTGAAGAAAAAGTATGCTGATGTTTTGCAGTTTTTGTTGCAAGATAAAAAAGAAGGTGATGTTGATACAGCAGACATTCTTTTCATGAAAGGGCATATTCGCCGTCAGGAAGCTACAACAGCTTGTCGCTATGTAGGAGTGCAACCAGAAAACGTTACATTCTTAGATCTTCCATTTTATGAAACCGGCCGTGTGAAGAAAAATCCGATTTCAGAAGCAGATGTAGAAATCGTGAAAAACTATTTGGTAAGCGTGCAACCTCATCAGATATTTGTTGCAGGTGACTTGGCTGACCCACATGGAACTCACAAAGTGTGTCTTGATGCTATACTTGCTGCTATTGACGAGCTAAAGGGTGCTGAGTGGCTCAAAGAATGTCGTATCTGGATGTATCGTGGTGCTTGGGCTGAGTGGGAAATTGACCATATTGAAATGGCTGTGCCTATCTCACCCGAAGAACTCCGTAAGAAAAGAAATGCAATATTGAAACATCAGTCGCAAATGGAGAGTGCTCCATTCTTGGGCAACGATGAGCGTCTTTTCTGGCAACGTTCCGAAGACAGAAACCGTGCTACTGCTGAATTGTACCGACAGTTAGGATTGGCATCTTACGAAGCTATTGAAGCTTTTGTAGAATATCATCCTTTATAATATTATTACGAAGACAAACCTTTTAGTATATTGTACTAAAGGGTTTGCTTTGTTTTTTATAAACTAACATATTTAAGATTTAATAATCATGAGATTAATTATTCAACCAGATTACGATTTACTTTCGCAATGGGCGGCAAACTATGTAGTTTCTAAGATTAAGGCTGCAAATCCAACTGCTGAAAAACCTTTTGTGTTAGGATTGCCCACCGGTTCTTCGCCTATGGGCATGTATAAAGCGTTGATAAAGCATTATCAGGAAAAGAGAGTTTCCTTTCAGCATATTGTTACTTTCAACATGGATGAGTACGTTGGTTTACCAGAAGACCATCCACAGAGTTACCATACTTTTATGTGGAGCAATTTTTTTAGCCATATAGATATCAATCCGGCAAATGTAAACATGCTGAATGGTAATGCATCAGACCTAGAGGCTGAGTGTGCGGCTTACGAAGCTAAAATGAAGGCTGTAGGCGGTGTTGATTTGTTTTTGGGTGGAATTGGTGCAGATGGTCATATTGCTTTTAATGAGCCGGGATCTTCTTTGTCTTCTCGTACTCGTATAAAAACGCTGACACAGGATACCATAATTGCGAACTCACGCTTTTTTGATAACGATGTAAACAAAGTGCCAAAAACATCAGTCACTGTTGGCGTTGGAACAATTCTTGATGCTAAAGAAGTGCTAATCATGGTGAATGGTCATAACAAAGCCCGTGCTTTGGCTCAGGTGGTAGAAGGTTCTATCAATCAGATGTGGACTATCACAGCTTTGCAATTACATCCTAAAGGAATTATTGTTTGCGACGAGATGGCAACTTATGAACTAAAAGTAGGGACATACAATTACTTTAAAGATATTGAAGCTGTAAACTTAAATCCGGATAGCCTTCTTTAATTTTACAGTATTAACGATATGTAAGCTGTGTACATTTTTGTATGCAGCTTTTTTTATTGAATAAGCTTTTGATATTTATTCAAAATTTATATATTTATCCTTATATATGGATTGAATCTATATATATGTATTATTCGTTATTTTTGTGTATAAATATAGATTGAATGGAAAATAGGAATGTATCGATGATAACCAAGTCGATGGAGTTGCTTGAGCTTTTGTCGGAGCACCCTCAAGGACTGACTTTGCAAGAAATTGTCGGGCTTCTCGATTATCCAAAATCCTCCATTTATAAAATAGCGACAAATCTTCTCGAGATCGGTTACATAGGGCGAGAACCCGGTAACTTTCGTTATTTCCTTTCCCGAAAATTACTTTTGCTCGGACTTAAAGCTGTAAGTAGCTACGATATCATTGAGATGTCGGAAGAATATATGAAGCGTTTGCGTGATAACGTCGGAGAATCGGTCATGATAGGAACACTTGTTGATTCAGAAGTGGTTTTATTGAAGCAAGTGCAGGGTAATCTTGACTTTGTATTCATCTTGCAGCAGGGTATGCGCTTTAATCTTCATTCTACTGCTCCGGGGAAAGTATTACTGGCTTTTATGTCGGGGAAGAAGCAAAAGGAAAAACTTTCGGAGATACGCTTTGAAGCCCTGAATGAATATACGATAACAGACAAAGAGCAATTGGAGAAAGAATTGAATAAGATAATTCAGGAAGGGTATGCAATAGATCTGAATGAGACTGTTGAAGGTGTGCATTGCATTGCAGCCCCTATATTTGACGAAAAAGGAAATGCAATAGCCTGTATTTGGACTTCAGGTCCAGCAGGACGTTTACCCAAAGAAAAAGTGAAAAACATAGGACTCCAGATCAGGGATACGGGATTGGAGATATCTCGTAATATAGGATATAATCGTAAATTAAAAACAAGATAGAAAAATGAAAAAAATCGCACTTAGTTTATTTGTTGTAGTATTAGCCCAATTTGCTTCAGCTCAGAGTTTAGAAAAAATGCAATGGTTTAATGAACCTGAAAAATGGGAAGTGAAAAATAAAACATTAAGTATGTTTGTGACCCCTCAGAGTGATTATTGGCGTATATCTCACTATGGGTTTACTGTCGATGATGCTCCTTTTTATTATACGACATATGGAGGAGAGTTTGAGGTGAAAGTAAAAATTACAGGAGATTACAAAGCTCGTTTCGATCAAATGGGCTTGATGCTTCGTATAGATCACGAAAACTACATCAAGACAGGAATTGAATTTGTAGATGGAAAGTATAATTTAAGTACTGTGGTAACTCATAAGACCAGCGACTGGAGCGTTATTGAATTGGATAAAAAGATATCTTATGTATGGATCAAGGCTGTAAGACGTATTGATGCCGTTGAAGTCTTTTATTCTTTCGATGATAAAACATATACTATGATGCGTAATGCTTATCTGCAAGATAATACTCCGGTAATGGTAGGGTTGATGGCCGCCAGTCCTGATGGTAATGGTTTTGAGGCTAAATTCGAAAACTTTAAGGTGACTCATTTACCTGATCAAAGGAGGCTGAAATGGCTAGAAAATAATAAATAACCGTCAGTAAAAGTAGAATACACGATATGAGAGGCTATCCTTCAGGGATAGTCTCTTTTTTTATATCCTATTCGTTATCAGTTATAAAGTTGTTTGCTGACATTTTGTCACCATTAGTTTTTGGCAAGTAATTTGAACGATAGAATATAGATACAATAAATAACGAAATAAAGAAACTAAAAATATGAATTTCAACAATTTTACAATCAAATCTCAAGAGGCTGTTCAAAAAGCAATTGAGATAACGAAAGAGAGAGGACAGCAAGCTATCGAGCCTGCTCATATTCTACTTGGAGTGATTATGAGTGGTGAGAATGTTGTGAATTTTCTTTTTCAAAAGCTTGGAGCTAATCCGGCGTATATTACTTCTGTGCTTAATAAAGAAATAGACTCTTTTCCGAAAGTATCGGGTGGGGGCGAAGCGTACTTAAGCCGCGAAAGTAATTCAGCTTTGGACAAAGCAGTGGATTATGCTAAAAAGATGGGAGATCAATACGTATCTATCGAGCATTTGCTGTTAGGTATTTTAGCTACTAAAAGCTCAGCTTCGCAGATATTGAAAGACGCCGGAGTTTCAGGAAATGAGTTGCAACAAGCTATAAGTGAGTTGCGTAAAGGTAGTAACGTAAATAGCCAAAGTGCAGAAGATACATATCAGTCTTTGGAAAAATATGCTATCAATCTGACTCAAAGAGCAAAAGACGGGAAACTTGATCCCGTGATTGGTCGTGATGAGGAAATCCGTCGGGTACTTCAGATTCTGAGTCGTAGGACAAAGAATAACCCAATACTTATCGGTGAACCCGGTACAGGAAAAACAGCTATTGCTGAAGGACTTGCTCATCGTATTGTTCGTGGTGATGTGCCCGAAAACTTAAAAAGCAAACAAATCTATTCTTTGGATATGGGTGCTCTGATTGCAGGAGCTAAGTACAAAGGAGAATTCGAAGAGCGTCTCAAATCGGTCGTGAACGAAGTGATAAAATCGGAAGGGGAGATTATTCTTTTCATCGATGAAATACATACTCTGGTAGGAGCCGGTAAGAGCGAAGGTGCTATGGACGCAGCCAATATCTTGAAGCCTGCCTTAGCACGTGGAGAACTGCGTTCGATAGGAGCAACCACCTTGGACGAATATCAGAAATATTTTGAGAAAGATAAAGCACTCGAACGCCGTTTCCAGATAGTGATGGTAGATGAGCCAAGCGAAGTGGATGCAATATCTATCCTGCGTGGCTTGAAAGAGAAATATGAAAATCACCATAAGGTACGTATCAAAGATGAGGCTATTGTTGCTGCTGTTCAGCTTTCGAGTCGTTATATTACAGATCGCTTTTTGCCTGATAAGGCAATTGACCTGATGGATGAAGCTGCTGCCAAATTACGTATGGAAGTAGATTCTGTTCCCGAAGAGCTTGACGAAAAGAGCCGTCGTATCAAGCAACTGGAGATTGAACGAGAAGCTATCCGTCGAGAAAATGATAAACAGAAAGAAGCTGAATTGACCAAAGAGATTAGTAAACTCAAAGAAGAGGAAACAGAACTTAAAGCAAAATGGCAATCAGAAAAAGAAGTCATCAATAAGATACAGCAGAATAAGATAGATATTGAGAATGCTAAGTTTGAGGCTGAAAAAGCAGAGCGTGAAGGCGACTATGGTAAAGTCGCAGAATTACGTTACGGCAAAATAAAAGAACTGGAAACAGGCATTGCTCAACTCCAATCTCAATTGCATGAGATGCAAGGTAGTCAGGCAATGGTAAAGGAAGAGGTCGATTCTTTTGATATTGCCGATGTCGTTTCTCGTTGGACAGGTATACCTGTGAACAAGATGCTCCAGAGTGAAAAGGATAAGTTATTAAACCTGGAAGAAGAGCTGCACAGAAGGGTTGTTGGGCAAGATGAGGCTATCTCTGCCGTATCCAATGCTATTCGCCGTAGTCGTGCCGGGTTGCAAGATCCGAAACGTCCGATAGGTTCGTTCATATTCTTGGGTACAACAGGTGTTGGTAAAACTGAGTTGGCAAAAGCCTTAGCGGAGTTCTTGTTCGATGATGAGAATATGATGACACGTATAGACATGAGCGAGTATCAGGAGAAATTTAGTGCTACCCGTCTTATAGGAGCACCTCCGGGATATGTAGGTTATGACGAAGGAGGTCAACTTACCGAGGCTATCCGCCGTAAACCTTATTCAGTCGTTCTTTTCGATGAGATAGAAAAAGCACATCCCGACGTGTTTAATATCCTGTTGCAAGTGCTTGATGATGGACGGTTGACAGATAATAAAGGGCGAGTGGTAAACTTTAAGAATACGATTATTATTATGACATCCAATATGGGATCTCCACTGATTCGTGAAAACTTTGCAGGCATTACGCCAAAGAATCATGATGAAGTAGTAGAAAGAACCAAGAAGGAAGTTCTCAATATGTTGAAAGTTAATATTCGTCCCGAATTTCTGAATCGTATTGACGAGATAATCATGTTCGAGCCATTGACATTGAAAGAGATAGAGCAGGTTGTTCGTATTCAGCTCGATGGCGTTGTCCGCATGCTGAAAGGAAACGGTGTCGATCTCAAATTCAGAGATGAAGCAGTCAATTGGATTTCTCAAATGGGATTCGACCCAGAGTTTGGCGCACGTCCTGTAAAAAGGGTTATTCAGCGAATGGTGTTAGATCCGCTGTCGAGACAGTTGCTTGCCGGTACTATAGATAAATCGAAGTCTATTATAATTGATATGAGAGATGGAGAGTTAGATTTTAAGAATTAAGTATAGTGAATATATATTTTTTGAGGGGTAGTTGGATTTATTCAGCTACCCCTTTTTATTTAAATATTTTTGAACTCATTCGTATGCTTTGATACTTTATGTGATTATTCTCACCTTATTACGACTAATATATAACAAGAGTTTAAAATTTAATAGATTATGAAAAGGAAATCATTTATCTCAAACATCCTTATGTTGATGTTTTTATTTGCTTCGATGAGCGTTTTTAGTCAAGCTCCCAACATCCCTTTAGAAGATTTTTTCAGAAACCCTGAAAAGTCATCTTATCAGATATCGCCGGATGGAAAATATTTTTCTTTTACAGCGCCTTATGAGGGACGGATGAATATTTTTGTACAAAAAGTAGGTGACAATACTCCAGTAAGATTAACTTCTGAAACAGAAAGAGATATTGCCGGTTACTTTTGGGGAAATAATAATCGCATCTTGTTCCTCAAAGATACAGGGGGTGATGAAAACTTTCAGCTATATGGGGTAAACGCTGATGGAAGTAACCTTCTTCCTCTTACAGCTTTTGAGAAGGTACGTACTACTATAATAGACGATCTGCCTGAGATAGAGAGCGAAGTTATTATTGGTCTCAATAAAAGAAACCCACAGGTGTTTGATCCATACAGGCTAAATATCGAGACAGGCGAGCTGACAATGTTAGCTGAGAATCCCGGAAATATTCAGGGCTGGATGACAGACCACGATGGGAAATTGCGTATAGCAATCGCACTTGATGGTGTAAATCAAAGTTTATTGTATCGCGATAAAGAAAGTGATCCATTCAGAACACTTATAACTACAAGTTTTAAAGAAAGCATAAGTCCTTATTACTTTACTCCAGATAATCAGAAGTTGTATGCTACTTCTAACATAGGCAGAGATAAAGAAGCTGTCGTAATATTTGATCCGCAAACGGCTAAAGAAGTCGAAGTTTTGTACGAAAATGATACTTATGATCTGTCAGGGATTTCATATTCTCGAAAATATAAGAGGTTGCAGGCTGCGTCTTATCAGGCTCATGAAGGAGCAAAGCGTCATTTCTTCGATAAAGATTTGAAAGCTGTTTTCGATAAAGTAACAGCAAAAGTATCAGGAAGACCTATTAGCGTTAGCAGCCAAAATAAAGATGAAGATATGCTGATTATTCGTACATATAACGATAAAACCCCCGGAGGATACTATCTCTATGATGTAAAGAAAGATGAACTGACTCATATTGCAGATATTTATCCTTGGATCGATGAAAACAATATGGCCGAAATGAATTGTGTGAAATATACTACACGTGATGGTTTAACGATAGAAGGTTACCTCACACTACCGAAAGGATATACTTTGGAGACAGCAAAAAATCTGCCTGTAGTGGTTAATCCGCATGGTGGTCCGTGGGCACGTGATAGTTGGGGCTTTAATCCCGAGGTACAATTCTTAGCCAATAAAGGGTATGCTGTATTCCAAATGAATTTCCGTGGATCTACCGGATTTGGTAAAAAGTTCTGGGAAATATCGTTCAAACAGTGGGGAAAAACAATGCAGGATGATATAACCGATGGTGTGGAATGGCTGAAAAAGAAAGGCATAGCAGATCCTGCTAAAATTGCCATCTACGGAGGTAGTTATGGTGGATATGCAACACTTGCCGGACTAACATTTACTCCCGATCTTTACGCTTGTGGAATTGACTATGTGGGTGTATCTAATCTATTTACTTTCCTAAATACGATTCCTCCATACTGGAAGCCAATGTTGGATATGATGCACGAAATGGTGGGAGATCCTATTGCCGATAAAGAATTACTGGAAAGTGCTTCACCTGTATTTCACGTAGATAAGATTAAAGCACCGTTGTTTGTAGCGCAAGGTGCAAATGACCCACGTGTAAATAAAGACGAATCGGATCAGATGGTTGAGGCATTGAAGAAAAGAGGTGTTGAAACCCAATATATGGTAAAAGACAATGAAGGTCACGGTTTCCACAATGAAGAGAATCGTTTCGATTTCTACCGTGCAATGGAAAGCTTCTTGTCAGCGCATATTGGTAAGTAATATTTAATTATATATAGAACTGTTTGGACTGTATAGCTATGTCATTCTGAGTGTAACGAAGAATCTCTTTTAGATCGAGATGTTTCACTTCGTTCAACATGATAAAGAGACAAGGGTAATACACTCCAAACAGTTATCTTTTTTATACTTTCTCAATGAAACTCTTTTTGTGACTAATGAGAATATTCCTATGAAAACTTAATAATAATTGTAAAATGCAGATTGTTTTTTGCTTAAGTCGTTAATGTGTTTTGCTCATAAAGGTTAGATTCTAAATAAATCCTTGAAAAAGTATTTAAACTTCAACCACATTTTGTATAGTTTTCGCAATTGAAAACGGCGATTGTAATGACGCATACTTTTGTAGTAAACATCTCGGCGAGCTTGTATCGGATACTTATCTATGATAGACCAATCCATTACGCCTCCCAAAGGAATCAGTTCGTTTGTTGAGACTGCTTCTATTTTATATTTTTTTGCTAGCATTGAATATATGCTTTGGTCGTGACGGTTCTCTTGAAATCCTTCTAAGTTAGGGCTTCTCGAAGGAGCATCTGTAATAAGACTGAAATCATCATCAATAACTTTTACCCATTCGTTGACAAAGGCAGTTGACACAGGACCTTTTTTAATAAATATGATCCCTGCCTCATATTGGCTTGTTTGCGTTACTTCTGTATTGTCCCTGACGCCAAAGTAATCAAAAATGTCCCCTTTAGTCCATTCATATTCAAATCGTAGACCTTCCCGCATTCCATTATAGTTTTTCTCAAAACTTCTGAAACCTAACATTCCTGAAGGGCTTTTTTCTACTATGTCATAATATTCCGTCAGTCGTTCCTTCCCATTCGGGTTTAGGTAACATCCTACATCTGTATAGAGTAGAATATCTCCTTCTTCCATCGTGTCGAGAGTCTTCTTTATCAAAGGTGGTTTCCAACACCAATAGCCATATCCTTTTGAGTAAGGATACATGTATCGACCCCATTTCTTCCTGAAATCTTTACTTAGGTCTTTTTCGGTATATGTATATATTTCGTCGAATACTCCCATTGCCTCTGCATTTCGTACAAATTGCGGAAATCCGGGAGCTAATAGTGTATTACCAAATGTGCATAATACTTTTTTCATGCAAGGATTGTATAATTATAATCTATCTTTGAACCAATATTTTACACGCCACCATCTGCGATAAAGTTTTCTTAATCTAAAGCGATGTTTGTAGTGATATCTACTTGGGTAGTATTTATCTCTACGGGCTTGTATGGGATATTTTTCGAGAAGATTCCAGTCTCGTTGAAATATTTCGTTTGTGGAAATTTCTGCTATACCATATTTTTTAGCAAGGATAGAAAAAATGCTTTGATCGTGTCTGTTTTCTTTAAATCCATGCAAGTTAGGAATTCGTGACGGTGAGTCTGTAGCAAGACTGTAATCATCGAGATATGCCTGATACCAGTCTCTGACAAACTGCATCACAACAGCGCTCTTTTTGAAAAAGATAATAGTGGATTCAAACTGAGGGGTATGTGTATAAGCCTTATCGTTATATACACCATAATATTCAAACACATCTCCCTTTGTCCATTCATACTCATAATAAAGAGTTTCGGGCATACCGTTGTAGCTGACCTCTTGGCTCTTTACTCCAAGTATTCCGGTTGGAGTTTTCTCTACAATATCATAATACTCTAGAAGTCGCTCTCTGCCTTTGGGATTAAAATAACAGCCAATATCTGAATAAAGGAGTACATCGCCGTCCTCAATTTTCTCCAATATTTTTAGGATGAAATAGGGTTTCCAACACCAATAGCCAAAACCTCTGGAGTAGGGGATAAGGTATCGTCCCCATTTTTTGTAAAAGTTTGCATCTAAATCTTTTTCACAGACAGTATATATATCATCAAAGATATTCATACTTTCAGCCATGCTTCTAAAGCGGGGAAAGCCTTCTGTTAAGTAATAGCTACCAAATGTACAGATTGCTTTTTTCATTAAGTTTTGCGTTAATAATTAATACAAAAATAGGGCATTTTTCGAATAAAATACCCTATCTTATTTTGATTGTTAGTTAATTACATTACTTTATTGCTTTACTTCTACCCATTGTCCTGTAGTACGTCCATTTATATCAGGGCTATACATAGCCGAACTTGCTACAGCCGGTGCATATAATTATCAGGACATCAGAGACGACAGAGTGTACACTTACTTCAATCTGGGTACGGGATATTCGATGTCATTCAAAATAAGATTGCAAGCTGCGTATTGTGGCAAAT
>NZ_JAIXHZ010000168.1:0-4926 GCF_043392705.1 Dysgonomonas sp. Shenzhen-Wh21 | reverse complement strand
AAGAATTTGTCTCCCAGGTTTAAATTTTTATATGCATCTATAATATACGAGAGATCGACTCCTTTCTTGTATATATCTTCGTCGGATATGTTTCTTAAATCAACTCCATAGCATTTTTGATTTAAAAGAGGCGGATTCTTTGCGCCGGATATGCTTTTGGGTGTAAAAGAGAATGTATATCCTTTCATTTGAGGATGACCGTATACCTGAAATGGATAAGTTGTACCTCGTCCCAAACTCACAGGTGTCCCTTCAAACAGGCATGTTGACGGATACAGATATATTGATTTCATATTCGGTAAGTTAGGAGATGGAGCTATCGGCAATTCATAAAGAGTTTTATGAGTGTAATTTTTGCATTTAACCACTGTCAGGTCACAGATGCGGTTTTCACTAAGCCAATGTTCTCCATTCACCATCAGAGCCAACTCTCCTAAAGTCATTCCATGTACTACGGGTATTGGGAGCCATCCTACGCCAGATTTATATTTCATGTCTAGTATCGGCCCATCTACATAATGACCGTTTGGATTAGGGCGATCTAATACAATGAATTTTTTATTGTATTCTGCACATACATCCATAAGTCTTACCATCGTTATATAATAGGTGTAGAATCGAAGACCAACATCCTGTATGTCGAATAGCATAACATCAAATGAATCCATCGCTTCTTTACTTGGTTTGCGACTGTTGCCGTCATATAAGGATTTTATAGGTATACCTGTTTTTTTGTCCACCGAATTAGAAACATGCTCTCCAGCGTCAGCATCACCTCTAAATCCATGTTCAGGAGAGAAGATAGACGTTACATTAACCTTCTCTTTTACTAATATATCTACTAAGTGTTTATTTCCAACCATGCCAGTATGGTTAGATAATACAGCTATACGCTTATCTTTTAATAATGGTATGTATTCTTCTGTTAATTCCGCAGCAACCGTCGGGCTATTCTGTCCGTATATGTTTGCCATAAAGAGCAATAAAAGGGCTATATTCAAAAGTCTTTTCATAGTTTAATCCTTTGATTGTTAATTCTAATTTGAACTCCAAAGATAAGAGATTAGAGATTATATAGTTCAGTGGCTTTAATTTTATTAGGATTACACAACAAATATAAGAGGATATCTTTAATTAGGTATCTTTATTGTTGTAATAAATAGCTAAATTAACAATAATTTTGTGTTATATACAAATATTTGCTTTTTGTGTAGTGTTGCTATGTGTAATTTCTTTAAGTATCTTTGTTTGATTCTTATTTTGGGTTTGTGTTTTCTCTTTTTGTCGTTGTTTTTAGTATTTGGCATGGTTTAATGATATTAATATATATTATTTTCTGCTTATTTGGGTTCGTGTGCTTTTTCTATTTTATATGTATAACATATTATATATTAGATATATATTTTACTCTGGCGAGTATCTTATTGTGTAAAATTTATGTATAAAATATAATAAATATTAAAATTGATGAATAACTCGAAAAATGTATCTAAAAACCTTATATATTTGTATAGTTCAAGTCGGGAAGTGATCTTATTTATTCAGCTTATCTATACAAACCTTGTTTATATGAAGAACCTATCTTGCCGTTTACCTCTATTAATATCCTTATTGTTGCTTGCTGGAATAATAAAAGGGCAAAGTTTCAACTTTGCTCTAGTAACAGATACGCATGTAACGAAAGATTCTTTGGCTTATAATGATTTAAAACGTACTGTTGATCAGATCAATAAAACGCCCGATATTAGTTTTGTTTTGGTTACGGGTGATTTAACTGAAGAGGGAGATAGGGCATCTTTAGAAAAGGTAAAAGGTTTGTTGGATCAACTTAATGTGAAATATTATCCGTTATCAGGCAATCATGAGACTAAATGGAGCGAATCCGGTGCTACTGATTTTGGCCATATTTTCGGCTCAGAACGATTTAAGTTCGAATATAATGGAATTACATTTCTAGGATTTGCTACAGGGCCAATAATTCGGATGATGGATGGGCATGTTGCTCCCCAAGATATCGCATGGTTGAGAAATGAATTTTCATCTGCTAAGCCAGGCACTCCTTTTGTTCTTGTAACACACTATCCTTTGCAAGATGGAGATGTCGATAATTGGTATGAAGTAACAGATTTAGCAAGGAAATACAACGTTAAAGTAGTTTTAGGAGGTCATTACCATCGTAACCTATTGTTTTCTTATGATGGGATACCCGGTATTTTGAATAGATCTAACCTGCGCGATAAATCGGATGGACTGGGAGGCTATTCCTTATATAGAGTAACACCAGATTCAATATTGGTTTATGAACATAAAATAGGACAAGAACCTAAAAAATGGGGCGGGTATTCTTTAACTAAAAAATATTACACTGAAGATAATTCTATTTATAAGCGACCATCAGACTCTGTAAATCACATTTATCCTCAAGTAAAAGAAAAATGGATTACAAATATAGGCAACACTATATATTCATCTCCTGTTGTTTATCAGAGTAAAGTTTATGTCGGAGATGATTCGGGCATTCTATCTTGTTTGGCTTTGCGAGACGGGAAGGAGATTTGGCGCTTTAAAACAAATAACAGAATTGTTGGTACTCTAGCTGTAAGCAACGATATTGTTGTTTTTGGGTCTGCAGATAAGTATATATATGGCATACAAGCAAATACAGGTAAACAGATATGGAAATATCCGGCAAAAGAAGCTGTCTTAGGGGCTGTCACAATTGAAGACGGAATTGCCTATATTGGGGCTAGTGACCATACAATGAGAGCTATAAGTGTAAAAGATGGCTCGCTTGTCTGGGAGTACAGTCAGGTTGAAGGGTATATAGAGACTCGTCCTTTAATTTATGAAGACAAGGTTATTTTCGGAGCTTGGGATAATAATATGTACGCTTTGGACAAAAATACAGGAGGTCTCTTGTGGAAATGGGATGGCGGTCTGACTCGTATGCATTTTTCTCCGGCAGCGGTGTGGCCTGTAGCTGCGCATGGTAAGGTGTTTTTTACGGCTCCGGATAGGGTGATGACAGCTGTAGATGCACAAACGGGCAACACAGTTTGGCGCACAAAAGAATCAATGGTTCGTGAGACAATAGGTCTATCCATCGATAAAACCAGATTGTATAGTAAAACAATGCAAGATAGTGTTGTTTGTTATTCAGCATTAAGTGATGCTCCGAATAAAATATGGTCTGTTAATGCTTTTTATGGATATGATCATGCCCCATCAATGCCAGTGGAAAAGGATAATATTGTATATGGCAGTACCAAGAATGGAATTGTTTTCGCTCTGGATGCGAGAACGGGCAAACTACTATGGAAACATAAAAAAGGTAATTCATTAATAAATACAGTAGTTCCCTTAGGCAATAAAGAATGTCTATTTTCTTCTAGTGAAGGGATTGTTGGTGTTCTGTCTGCTCAATAAAAAAGAAAATCAGAAATTAAATATTTGTATAACCTTTTATTAAATAAACGTATGAAAAAAAAGCTATAAGCCTAAAATTAATCCTTAATCTTCTCATGTTTTATACTTATTAAGAAAAAGTATTTTTTAAATTTTAATAAACAAAGTATTATGAATAACTCAAAAACAAACAGAAAAACACTGTCAAAGAGAATTCTTTGTTTGTTAGCTATTGGGCTGGTTTGCTCATTTGCCATGAGTGTTTATGCTTCGGGGGCGAAGTTAAATACATTTATGGAGCAACAACAAGCAAAGGTAACTATTCAAGGGAAAGTTATAGATTCTAAAGGAGAACCACTGATTGGTGTTAGCGTAACCGTGAAAGGAACAACAAACGGAACTCTCACTGATATGGATGGGGAATATAGTATTTCCACTACAGCTAATGCAACGTTGACTTTTACATATGTGGGGTATAAACCACAATCAATAGCGATAGGGAATCAAAAAACAATTAATGTAACAATGATAGAAGATGCTCAAATGATGAGCGAAGTTGTTGTTGTTGGTTTTGGTGTACAGAAAAAAGAAAATTTAACGGGGGCTGTGGCTTCTGTTGATGTAGAGAAGGCTTTAGGAAGTAAGCCTCTTACTGATGTGACAAAAGCGCTGCAAGGTATTACGCCTGGTTTGACAATTACATATAATAGTGGAAATTTAGGTGCAGGTGCTAAAATGAACATTCGAGGTGTTGGAACTATTATTGATGGAAAAGAAGCCGGAGAGCCTCTCGTATTGGTTGATGGTGTTCCTACTGATTTGACATTAATAAATCCGGCTGATATTGCAAATGTATCTGTTCTAAAAGATGCCTCTTCTGCTTCTATTTATGGAGCAAGAGCTGCTTTTGGTGTGATATTGATTACCACCAAAAAAGGACGGGCAGAAGGAGACAAGGTCAAATTCAGTTATAGTGGTAATATGGCTTTTAGTAAACCTAGCAATCTGGTTAAATTTGTAGATCCCGTTGATGAGCTTCCTGTGCTAATGGCTGCCTCTCAGCGTAATACTCCAGGGTCAAGGTCTGAATCTTTTGGGATGTATCATGATGTATTGCTTCCAGGAATTATAAAATGGAAGGAAAAATATGCCTCTAGCAGATCCTTTGATAACAAAGAAATGATTTATGGTGAAGATTGGGAAATTATTGATGGGCGTGCTTATACCTATCGGGTATGGGATGCTCACAAAGAAATGTTAAAAGACTGGACTCCGCAACAGACTCATAATCTTTCTGCACAAGGTCGCTTAGGTGATAACTCGACTTTCCTTATTTCATTAGGTTATGTTGATCAGTCTGGTTTCATGAGAATTAACACAGATAAATTGAAGCGTTATAATGCAAATCTTTTGTTATATCAGCAGTTAAAGATGCATTAAGTCTCATCAAGTCTGTTTGGAGCGTATTCATATTAGCTGCATTCATAAAACCCGGAGCATGGCGGAAATACTTTCCTTGAT
>NZ_JAIXHZ010000167.1:0-16991 GCF_043392705.1 Dysgonomonas sp. Shenzhen-Wh21 | reverse complement strand
GTATACATCATAATATCCGGTATGGAGTTATTATACAAACAGGAGCATCTCACTTGCTACAATTATGAAAAAGGTAACCGGCCAACAATTGAGAAAATATCTTTATTAGATGGACAATCTTGGAATATATTTTCAGTTGAAAACAAAGTTATATTTATCATAGAAGGGTCTTTATCTTTTTCTTTGGATGAGCTAAACAATCAGACCATCTCTGAAAAAAAAATGGTAATGATACCGGCAGGATGTCATCTCAATAGCAAAGCAGATAGAGATACCACATTAATTATCATAAGGTTGCATAACACTAAAATGTTATGCGATTGCTTCTCTTTAGATTTATTACTAAAAGAAAAAAATGAAGAATTTGAACCCGGGTTACACTATCTGACTATAAATGAAAGAGTAGACTCATATCTCACATTCTTAAACACGTGCATGTCAGAAGGCTTAAAGTGTACATATTATTTTGCACTGAAAGCAAAAGAATTTTACTTTTTACTAAGAGCATATTATACAAAAAAAGATTTACTGGCATTCTTTTTCCCTCTCATTAGCCACGATCTTTCTTTCTCCGAGTTTGTCCTTAAAAACCATCACAAGGCAAAAACAGTACAAGAGTTAGCCGACATGATGCACTATAGTCTTTCAGGATTTCAAAAACGTTTCAAAAAAGTATTTGGAGTGCCTGCTTATCACTGGATGAAAGAAGAGCGATCAAAATCAATTTTTTATCAAATAAACAGTACTGATAAGTCCTTTAAGGAAATAAGTGACGAGTACGGATTCTCGTCCCCCTCACATTTTAATGACTTCTGCAAAACCAATTTCGGCAATACTCCGGGCAAAATTCGCCAACAAAAAGCGACTATGAACCCTAGTCATTAAGAAAAGGCACGAATTCTGAAAAAGCAGGCAGATATCTGTAATAAACAACCCTTCCAATCTTCATATCTTCGTAGCGTAAATATATGAGGAGTATATTTATAATTCTAAACCTGACTAGATTTAGAATTTAACTCTATTATTGTGTAGTTTTGTAAAGTTTGTGTTAAGGTTGGAAAGTCTGCGAAGTGAATTTGCGGGCTTTTTGCATTTTATAAAAGATCTCAATGTAGTTAGAATGCAAGAAGGCTCTTCCCAAAAATTTTCGATAAGAACCTTTTTATATAATAAAATTTATGCTTATTTCAGAAATAAAGGACGATAGGGTCAAAACCCACTTCGTTGCTCTGCCAAATCAATCCTTTTGCGCTCTTTCATCACAGTATACATTTGAAGTAATACGGAAAGAATGATTAACAGCAAACCTGTATAAAATGAAAAGTTTAACTCTTTAGCCTCTCCAAAAATAATCATAGCCAATACAATACTATATATAGGCTCTAAGTTATAGCTGAGATTAAGAGTAAAAGCAGATATGCTCTTCAATGCTTGTATTTGCAACATATACAGACCGATTGTACAAACCATTGAGAATATTAATAAATAGATTAAATCTGTATTACTCGGAAAAAAAGACATGACAGGAAATAATTGCAAATAAAAAGGAAGTATAATACTTAAACTAAGGAAACCTCCAATCATTTCATAAAACAAAGTAACATCCCATGAATAATTAGTATTTGTTGCAACTCTTTTATTGGCAATCACAAAACTTGCTGCCAAAGCGGACGAAATAGCCCCACAGATTATACCTGTTCTGTAACGAGTATCGAAATGAAAAATCAGCGCAATCCCCAAGAGAGCAATAATGCTAAAAGACAATTCTCTGAGAGAGATTCGCCGACGGCTCACTGCAGGTTCTAAAACAGCCGTAAAAAAGCCTGTCATCGAGAAACAGACTACACCGATAGAAACATTCGAATATTTAATACTCGCATAGAAAAACAGCCAATGCAGTGTTAATAATAGCCCGACAAAACCAATCTTATAGACATCTTTCATCGGCAATCGGACAAACCTTTTTGTCACCGATAGCATTATTAATAGTAACACTGAGGTAATCAATAAGCGGTACCAAACGAGCATACCTTCGTTCAGGGTTATAAGCTTGCCGAATATACCCGTAAATCCGGCAATTAGAATAGATAAGTGCAACTTAACAAATGCTTGTTTCATCGTTGAGAAATATTCTGCAAAGATACCCTTTTAATCAAAAAAAGCCCCAAAGATCCATTCTCTTTGGGGCATATATTATTAATTAAGCCGTTTAGTTTTGACCTCCAGCACTACCTCCACTTTGTTCTCCTTGTCCTCCAGACATAACATCATCATTCTTGATCCCACGTTTTGCTTTTTGTATTTGAGATTTCATCTCTCCAAAACGGAAAGATACAGAGATTCCAAAATTTTGAATTTTATTAGACATGATTGTTTCTGAATAAAACGCTTGATTATTCATTGTACTTCTGAAATCATGAATGCGTTTAAATGGATTCTGAGCATAAGCAGATATATTCAATTTGTCATTATTAAAGCCTTTGCTTACATTAAATCGGTGAAAGAAAAACGAAGAGTTTTCACTTTGTAAATTTATATATGGAGAGAAATAGCCTACATTAACAAAAGCTTTCCACGATTTAGGAAGTGAATATTGCGCACCTCCAAAGACATTCGCGGATACTCCATCTTTCTTTAATCCTGAGCCATTATTTGCTTTTATATCCACATACCGTGCCCCCATATTAGAAAATATACTCAGTTGTTCCAGCCATTTATATTTATCTCCACCCATTTTAGGAGTCCATCGCAGGTTTAAAGATAAACCAATATCTTTTCTTTTTCCTATATTTTCGTAGGTAGAGGTCACTACTTTATTTTGCTCTGTCGTAATTTGTTCTATTCCATTATTCTCGAAGCTATAAGCCAAATTCACATTCAAAGTCAGATTACGGTTGAAAAGCCCATAGTTGGTACTTATCGTATGATTTTTCACAGCATCTAATGCCGGATTCCCCTTTTGTATATTATTCGGGTCGGAAGTATTCTCATAAGGATTTAATTGCCATATACCCGGACGTGATATACGCATATTGTACCCAAAACGCAAGTTTTGCATTGGATTTATCTGATATGTAACGGTTGCAGAGGGTACTATGTTAGAATAGTCGACTTTAAAATCTTGAGCTCTATCCTTTGGGAATTCAGCATTCAACCATGTTGCTTCATAACGCAATCCGGCTTTGAAACCCCAAACATTCCTGAACTTGGCATTGTAACCGCCATACGCAGCCAATATATCTTGTGTATGCCTAAATCTATCAGTCGAACGTTCTATGGCGACCCAATTACCTGTAGTATTCAGACTATCTAAACCACTATTGCTATTATTTATACGGATAATATACTTTACTCCTGTTTCGACACTATGAGATAGGATATCAGACTTATTCAAAGGAGTTACAAAATCTACCTGAAAGGTATGTTCTTTCATATCTGCATCAGAATACTGCTTGTTAGTATAAATATGCTTAGGCAACTCTCCAAATAGTTCAGTAATATCCGAATTTGATTCCGAATCGTTAGGGTTCATACTGAATTTATAAGAAGCTGTCAGCAATTGTTCTTTTTTATGGAAAGTGCGCTGATAATCTACATTCAGATCTGTACCGCCATACGTTTGTTTCATATAGCCTCTTTGATCATATCTATATTGGCTATCCTCATTTATTCCGAGCCCCTCATTTAAGATATTACTTCTGGATTTATAATTACCTTCGAACCTATTGAATCCGATATTAATAAGATTTAAGGTATCTATTTCATAACTTAACTCTCCTGAACCAAACTGTCCGAGTCCGTTATTCTTTGAAGGGCCTACTCCTGTAAGATATTTCGGATTATTGCTTAAGTTATATTCTCTAAAAGAAGAAGAGGTTCCTTCCGGACGTTTCCATTCGTAATAGTTATAATTCCCGGTGAAGCCAACTTTGCCATATTTCATGGTCCAATAAGCACCTAAACCATATCCACCTTGCGAGTCTACCCTGCCATTCAATGTGGCAGTATATCCACCCATAGAAGTATTGGTTATAATGTTGATAATACCTGCTACACCCTCAGCATCATATTTTGCTCCGGGATCGGTAATCACCTGTATATCTTTCACCGTATTGGCAGGCATGCTGCGAAGAACTTCCTTCGGATTGTTAGAAATCATGTTAGAAGGTTTTCCGTTCAGATATATTTTAAAATTAGTAGATCCTTTCAGCTGTACATTATCTTCGCCATCAACGGTTACCATCGGAACTTTCTTCAACATTTCCAATAGGTTATTCGTCGTTGATTCAGGATCACTCTCCATACTATATACAATTTTATCGAGATCAACTTTTACCAGTGGCTTCTGTGCCGAAACAACAACCTCCGACAAGGCATTTTCATTGTCACTCATATATATTGTACCTAGGTCTACTATCTTTGCGTCACCTACAACAACAGGCTTAACAAGGGTC
Organism: Dysgonomonas sp. Shenzhen-Wh21; assembly: GCF_043392705.1. Lineage (NCBI taxonomy): Bacteria > Pseudomonadati > Bacteroidota > Bacteroidia > Bacteroidales > Dysgonomonadaceae > Dysgonomonas > Dysgonomonas sp. Shenzhen-Wh21. Next base: position 12,537 of record NZ_JAIXHZ010000167.1, on the reverse strand, counting down.
TTTTTACCGATATATTCTACCGTGAGCAGATACTCTCCCTTTTTATTCATCGAAAACTGAAAGTTTCCATTATCATCGGCTGCTACAGCCTTTAACGGGCTTCTCGGATTTGCCTTACCTAACAATTTAACTGTCGCGTAGGGAACTGTTTCATTTGTTAATGAGTCTGTTACTACACCTTTAATCTGGACATTTATTAGTGGGCTGGATTGAGAGAATGCTAATGATGAAATTAGCAATGATAGAAAAGTTAATAAAATGCGGACATTCATAAGTTTAGTATAATTATAAATATATTTCGTTTTTTTAGTTGTTTTTCAGCTGACTAAGATATACATAGATTTAATCCGTTTGACTGAGATATGCTTACTAGTCGCCATAATTATACATTTATCACTAAAGCAATAAATATTTTATCATTTTTAACAGAAAGACACTTTTTTCACAAAAAAAAGACACCAGGCTCTGCTTACCTGATGTCTTTTACCAACTCATCTACAGATAAATTTTATTTACTAAATGGAATATCCTTTATCGACATCACCTTACCATAGATTTCTACATAGCGAACATTTACTGTATCTAAATACATCTCTATCCTATTGTTCTGCCTATTTCTTTTTAATTTCAGGTCTACGTGTAGAATATCATCGTCATGACGAGAAGCACTCCAGCCCGAAACCGTATAGATTGGATTTTTAGAGTTAAAGTACAAGGTATCTCCTGTTACATTTCGGCATATATTAATATCATTTGCCGAGCTACGAACAAACCACCCTTGATTACGCCCAATGAGCCAACCGCCTATAACTACGGCCACAATAATTAGAGTAAACAGAATTGAATGTAATTCTTTGTTCATATACGAAACCAATTATTCGACCTCTTTGTCCTGTTCTTTCTTAGAATCTTTCCTCTCTATAAAGTAAGCAATAACAAGCCCTATACCACCAAATATGGCAGCGCATGCCGGATATAAAATAGATATAGTATTGCGAAACTCATAGAAAGCTCTTTCGTCCGCACTTGGAGGAGCCACAGCCAACAAGTCTATAACAGCGACGATAGCAACCCCTAACCCAACACCTACTAATAAGAGCCCAACACGAATAGCCCATGAAGTTACATAGTTGTTTACATTGCTTTTATTCGGAGACATATCCAATTGCCCTTTTAGTAAATTCGGGTCTATCCCTTCTGAAATTTTTTCGATAAAAGCTAAGCGCTCCCTACGACGAGCAAACAACTCAAACAAGCGGTAGATTGCATATGCTATTGTAGCCACAATAACCATTGCCATAATTTGATCCATAATTTTCTATTTTTATTAATTAAACATTTTTGTTTCATCCGTTTGCTCATTTTGACGCAAGCATTTTTAAAAGGTTACAACAAAATAAAAAATATTTTTTTGAAAAGATTTTACATTACATTTGTAACCTATCAAATATTCTTGCGTCATACGGGTATGGCTGAATTTGATGATATCTATTTTATACGCCGAATAAAGGACGGACATACCGATGCTTTTGTACACATTGTACGTCGATATGAGAGAATGGTATTTACCATTGTCAATAAAATAGTTTCTCGTCGGGTAGAAGCCGAAGATATTGTTCAGGAGATATTTATAAAGGTATTTCAGTCATTAAAACAGTTTCGTGAAGAATCGAACTTTGCAACATGGTTGTACAGAATCGCATACAACACAACTATATCAGAATTACGAAAGCGTAAACATGAATTTACGGCTATTGACGATAATTTCTCAAATATCCCTGATGACGAAATATCAGAAACACTGGATGAGATTACAACTGAGGATAAGTTACAGCTTTTGGATACAGTACTAAAAAAATTGCCCCCGGACGATGCTTTACTGATCAGTATGTTCTATATAAACGACCAAAGCGTAAAAAATATAAGCATCATCACAGGAAATAGTGAAGCAAATGTAAAAGTAAAGTTGTACAGAATCAGAAAAATTATAAACTTTGAAATAAATAAGCTCATACAATCATGAATACAGAAAATGCAGATAGGCTAAAGAGTTTATTTCAGGAAATAAAACTAGACGAACCATCGACAGACTTCGAAAGTCGGTTGATGCAACGAGTACATATTGTTGCGGCAAAACAAAATCGGAAGAGAAGCATTATTTCAATTCTTTCTATTACGTTCGGCATTATAGGAATGCTTGGAATACCGGCACTCATCTTTTGGCTTTTGGGATTACCTCTCAAGGAAGACATTCAGAGTATGGGGTCAAATATCACATTCAATGTCCCATCAGTAGGATTTAATCCTTTCGTGGTATCTGTAGCTTGTGTCGGAGTACTACTCCTTATAAGTGACTCGGTGATCCGCAGACGAATCAAAGAGAAGAAGCACAAAGATTAACAGAAGCTTACGGTAGAATTTAAATATAAGCAAACTATCAAATATCTAACTTCCCTACTTTATACTCCTTATATTTAAGAGAGAGCAACCTCAAGAATGAGCTTATCTGAGATAACGCAGATTGAGTTTCTCCTGAAATATCTTTCTTTTGCAAGCGCATTAACAAAAAACCATATAGAGCAGCAAGGCAGGTTTCGAGTTCGGGAGTATTTTTATCTTGCGTCTTGGAACGTAATTCAACAATAAAAGGCAAGGTTTTATAATAGGCTTCAGTATATTCAGTTTCTTGCGGCAACTTCAGCAGTCTGTTGTGTAGTTCGGTCAATTCCGATATTACATTCTTATTTATAATCAGATGCCCTTTTTCCACCACGTCTTCTCTCCTCATCATGTCAATAAGGTTTTCGTACCATTCCCTTATTTCATTTTTCACATTTTGAGGCTGTTCGAACCCTGATATTATTTGCTTATCAATTATATCTATGTTTAATTTGTTGGCTCTTATAATATCCTCTATCTGCCACATATACAAGAGATATTCGGCGATATTTTCTTCTTTTAGTTTTTTAGCTATCAGCATAGTATATTTTAAGAATAAATGATAAACAATAATCGATTATGCTTTGTTTATATACAAAACAGAGTACAAAAGTAGTATTTTTTTATATATAAAGTTTAAGATGGATTTATACGCTATTATATAAACTTAATCTATCTCCACATAAATAAAACAAATACAAAGTATTCTGAACAAACATGTTGTCTTTGATGTTCTAATGTAAAACAGGTATGATTTACTTTTTTCATAGTGTGTTAGATAGATTGTTTAGTTGATTTTTTACCTGTTTTATCATAGTATATGTTAGTTTTATATTAGTGTTAAGAGGGGAAGGGATGATTGTGATAATCATCTCTTCTTTTTTGTATATTAGCTGAATATTTAGAAAAAATGGTTGACATAAAAATAATAGAAAGCGGCTATATCCTGGCAGATGGAGGCGCCATGTTTGGAGCTATACCGAAGCGTGCCTGGCAAAGGAAATACACAAGCAATGCCGACAACTTGTGTACATTAGCTATGCGATGTGCACTCGTCATATCCGAAGACAGGGTCATATTAATAGATACGGGTATGGGAGATAAGCATACCGAGAGAATGTCTTACTACCAACCACACTCTCTGATTAACATTGAAGAAGAAATAAAGAAATATGGCTTCTCGAGTGAAGATGTCACCGATGTGATATTGACCCACTTGCATTTCGACCATTGCGGATATGCAACTAAAAGGGATAAAAACGACAAAATAATCCCTTCTTTCGCTAAAGCTACTTATTGGTTAAGCCGCAAACAATGGGACAATTATTTAACCCCCAACATACTGGAAACAGATTCCATCTTAGCTGAGAATATACAGCCGATACACGATGCCGCGCTCTTACGCTTTGTTGACCAAGGCATGCAGATATCTAAAGAGGTAAGTGTGAGATTGTTTGACGGACATAGTATAGGGCAGTTAGTTGTATATATCAAGACAGATACGGGTATATATACATTCCCCGGGGATCTGATACCGACAAGTGCTCATGTCCCGTTAGAATGGATTTCAGCTTACGACATTAATGCATTAAAATCGGCCGAAGAGAAACAGCGATTTCTCGTTGAAGCAGAAAAAGAAAACTATACCCTTATTTATTGCCACGATGTAAAGGTAAAGACAAGTAAAGTAAAACGTCTGAATGATAATTATAAAGCCTACTGACTTTTATTATAAAAAAAGGATCTCAAAGCTCGACTTTGAGATCCTTTTACTAATGTATATAATTCAACCTCTTCTATTAAAATACCATCGGCACATCTATCAGCAGTATGCGTGCATTGTCAGATTCTGCAGTGATATTTATACCATCTGTATCCCATACTCCAAGTGCATCTCTGTGATATAGTTTTTGCCCTTCGACAGAAAACTCTCCTTCAACAACCATAGCAAATACGCCGTTCCCTTTTTTCTTCACCTGATAGTTTGTATTGACACCTTTATCGAAAGTACCCATATTAAACCAAGCATCCTGATGTATCCAAAGTGCCGTATTTGAAGGATCACTCTTCGGTCCAACAATTTGGATGAATTGATTTTTATTATCTATAAAATCAAATTCACGTTGGTCGTAACGAGGTTCTACATTCTTTTGAGATGGAAAAACCCATATTTGGAAAAGACTTACCGGTTTGTACTCATTAGCATTGTATTCACTATGTGTTATACCCGATCCGGCACTCATTACCTGCACTTCTCCGGCCTTTATCACTTCTGTATGTCCCATGCTATCCTTGTGTTCCAAATCACCATACAAGGGAATAGTAATTATTTCCATATTGTCGTGAGGATGAGTCCCAAAGCCTTCTCCTCCGGCAATTATATCGTCGTTTATAACCCTTAATGCGCCAAAATGTATACGGTTGGGATCATAGTAGTTTGCAAAACTGAATGTATGGTGTGTGTTCAACCATCCATGGTTTGCTGATCCTCTTGAAGATGCTCTAATTAATGTTGTTTTCATAAAACTACCCTTTCTGTTATATCTGATGAGTAACTATTTATAATATAAAGTATATCATAGCAATACACCTTATTTTTATATTACAAAGATAAGCACTATCCATCTATTATCAAAATAAGATAAATCATACATATATATAAATATATTTATACAACATTGCAATACATAGACCAGAAAGGCAATGCAATAGAACAAGGATTTATATAAATTTATTTATGCTAATTTTATCTTATTATATAAATAACAAAAAAGAGTATGGGTAAATAAAAATGAGTAAAAGTGACAGCACAAAAACAGATAAAAACTGTTACTTTTACATACGCTTCACTCCTGTGACCGTTGGTTGTCACCTTTTTGCAGGGAAACATTTACTAGATGAGCTATAAAGCATAAATCTATCAGCTATTTACAACTTCTTTTTACAAAAAAGATATGTTTCTTTCACAATTATTTATTAACTTTACTGTTGTAGTAATTAAAAACAAGAAATCATGAAAAATCTAGTCTTTATACTACTTTTACTCGTCTCAGTTACCTCTTATTCCCAAACTGAGATTCCTAAAGATAGCTTTCCTCCTCTAAAAAAAGGATCTTTCAAGTTTGATGAAAGGTTAGAGAATTACTTGAACTTGGATGTATCGGGCAACAATAAATCATCTGTAACCAAATATGATTTGTATAAACCTTTAGAAAAAGGATATGATGCAACTATAGACTTAGTACTTCCTCCGCTTGATGTATATCTCGGACCTCCTGTAGAAAGCAATACGATTACACGGTATCCTTTTGCCAATGATTATAGCTATTATTCCGGAATGAATCTGAATGACGAAGCTTGGCTCAATTCATCTTCTATACAGAATACATATCCATCCATAGGCGCAATAAGGTCTGTAAGTATGTACTTTAACTATCAACCAACAGATTGGCTGGTAATTTCGGCTGGTCCTTACGCCTCAAAATATGCACTATATGGAGGAAACTACAACGATGTGGGTGCAGGAGGAAATATGAAATTCATCTTAAGCGACAGAATAAGAATAAATGCCCGCGGACAATATTCCGTGAGAGGAAAACATAACGGAGTAGAAGGACCGATGATGGGTATGTATCCTCAAACATATTACGGAGGCACGCTAGAGGTCAAAATCACTGAAAAATTTGGAATCGAAGGCGGTGTAATCCGTGAGCTTAATCCATTCAACGGAAAATGGGTGAACAGGCCATACTTTGCGCCGGTATTCTACAAGAAATAAACTCTCTGGATGTATATAGTCAGTAATGAAAATACATTTATCTTATTTGTATATTTTAGTATCTTTATCACAAATCCCGAAATAAAGAATGAGACTTAGCCTAACAATACTCTTTACATTCATTATATCCGTCTTTATTTCTGCTCAGGAAAGCGATTTCTATAAAAGGTTATCAAATGCAGCTATAGAGCTGACTAAGGATAAAGTTGTTTATGATCCCCGCTATTACACAATCCCTTATCCGAATGGAGATGTGCCGGCAAACAAAGGTGTCTGTACTGATGTGATAATAAGAGCATATCGCAAACTAGGTATAGACTTGCAGAAAAAGATACATGAAGATATGAAAGCCAACTTTAGCAAGTACCCTAAGAAGTGGGGTATGAAATCAACGGATAATAATATCGATCATCGAAGAGTACCTAATCAAGCCACTTTTTTTAGTAGGTTTGGCTCTGTAAAGAAAATTTCAGATAAAGCAGAGGACTATATTGTCGGAGATATTGTTACATGGGATCTAGGCGGAGGAATTACACATATAGGCATAGTCACAGACCGCATGTCTGCGGATAAGAAACGGCCGCTAATAGTGCATAATATAGGACAAGGACAAGTCTTACAAGATTGCTTATTCAGCTATAAAGTGACAGGACATTATACATACAGAAGCAAATAAATATAATATTCGCCTTCGCAAAAAACTCAGTGCACTTAAATATAACATAACTAGATATTGAGAATTATCTTATTATATTTAAAAAATCAGTCGATAAATATATCACGTAGAATCTTTCTCTGATTATTAAAAAATTCTGTTCTGTATAAATCTCCACTTTTAGAGATCAATGTAGAATAGCGTTTCAAAGATTCAATCCATTTCTTGTTAGCTTGACATATTTCAGGAGTAAACGATCTCACTACGTTAATAGAAAATACACGTATCGTAGACAATTCGAATTCAGGACACTGCATATAACTATAAGTGGTATCAAAATCGATATTGGATATATAAAAGTTAAATTCAAAGTCATCCATCCAAACTCCTGATATAGACATCGACTCCAATCTCTCCAACATACACAACAACTCGTTCTTAATCTCTTCTATATCCTCATTGTTCAACAAATTAAGTTTATAAAAGTATTTTACTGTATTCAGAAATGAAGACAAAACATTTTGAGATAGGATAGACGTTGTATGACAAGAAGAGTTAGATTCTGAAATATACTTTTTATTCAGGTCGATAACTCTCTGAGGCAAGTAGAACTCAGAAAACGGAACAGTAGGCTTGGAAGTCTGAAGCTGATATACCCATTTGTATAAATAGAACTTAGCTATTTTTTCATGAGAAAGGTAAAATGAAAAAGGCAACTCATTATTAGCTCCTTGTACCTGAGAACTAGGGTACACTTTCATTCTACTAAAAATATCTGTATAAAAAATCAAGGAATTACAATATTGCTCAAAAAACGATTCTTCTTGAATCATATCTATACTAAACAATGCTGTAGCATCGTTCTTTCCCAAAACATCATCTATTGAGATATTTAACGCTTTAGATATTACAGAAAGCTCCTCTAAGTCAAAAGACACATCCCCTCTTATCCTACGATAAACAGCTTCACGCCCGATAGAAAGCAAATCCATTAAGTAGGTTGCAACCTTTATCTGAGGAGGAAGGGCTTCTTTGATAGATATAATTAACTTACTGTTTAATTCGTTTTTCATGATATTTATGTTGTAGAGAGAAAAGGTTAGAAATTAATCTTGATTATTAATAATATTAAAGCCTTAATTATATTGAATATTCATCATATAAAAACAAGAGAATAATATGTTTAGTTTTACAAAACTACATAAATATGTAAAAGTAGATCTAGAAACAATTACAAGGAATCCTAATTGTATTTTTATCACATTTTCCAGAGCACAAAAACACGGTAGAAAAGTATAACTTCTTGCCTCACTCATAGGGTTACAAAAAGAGGAACATACATCAAAAACATATTGAAATATGCATATCATAATGCAAAACTCTACAACAAATCCGCATAAAAAAGAGCAACAAATAGATTTTCCCTATTTGTTGCTATACGTTTTATATATTATTTAAAGAGATTAGTTATTATTACCCCCCCTTCTGAAAAGAAGACTATATCAAATAGTCATATCATCTTTTTCGAGCCAATGTTTTTAATTTCCTTATAGACTCCTTGGTCTTAATTCGTGCTTTATACAAATCATGCCTATCCAAATCCAGAACTTTTTCATAATCAGCGATAGCTTCATCATATTCATTTTTTCGCTCATAAATTGCAGCTCGCTTATAATACAGGCGTATATTCTCAGGATCGAGAATAAGTCCTTTATTACAATCGTCTAAAGCTTTATCAAATTCCTGACGGAGTATATATATTTCGGCTCGATTGGTATATGCATTTATATTTGCAGTGTCTATTTCCAATACTCTCGAATAGTCGCTTAATGCTTTGCTGGTATCTTTCATAGACAAATATATATTTCCTCTATTATTATAGATATCTGCAACATTTTTTGGTTCTTCTTTTATCGCCCGATTGTAGTCTTCAAGTGCTTTTTCACATTCTCCACCTACTTCATAGATTATACCTCTATTGTAATATGCATCGGCATAATTATTATTTAGTCTGATAGCCTGCGTATAATCCCTCATGGCAAGGCTATCATCTCCTATAGATTGGTAAATACTTCCTCGATTATAATACCCGGTAGCATCAGTAGTATCAAGCCCTATGGCGATATCGGTACATTCTATTGCCTTTTTATAATTCTTGATATTAAAATATTCATTGCTCAGATAAAAATTTGCTTCTATCAGCAACTTATTTTTTTTTCGAGGAGTTATCAAATCCTCATCGGCTTCTATATTCTCTAGTATTGTCTTCAATGCATTAATTCTTTCGGCCGGTGTATCTAAGCTATCTGCAACCCGTCCCATCTGATGCTTAAAAGAGACAATATGTTTATCTTGCCTGATATCTTTATCAAACAATCTACACGAGCCAAAAACCAAAGGGAATACAATAAGAATCAGAAAGTATAACTTACTGTGTGTTTGTGAAATTTTCTTTGTCTTGCGCATAAATTGTATTGATATATATGTTGGCAAAGGTATAAAAAAAACGGATACTTAAACTCAATTGATTTATATAAAAAAGAAGCACTTATCTGTCTCAGTTAAGTGCTTCATGGTAGTGTTTAAATAAAAAAGTGATATTATAATTATTTCTAGAAATAATAATGTTATACTTCTTATTATTAATAACGCATAAAGGATAAAGAAGTTACTCTTTTAACATAAAATATGATATTATTCTCCTTTATAACCTGTATAAAAAACAAAAAAAGATTAAAAGCGATCCACTCTTAGTCTTTTTAGAAGATGAAATTATTAAAATATTCTACAAAGGAACACTCAAACAGTCTTCACCCCTCTAACAACTCTTTATATAAATCACCTAGCCTCTCTCGCAAATGAAGTACGGCATAACGTTTGCGAGAAATTAGTGTATTTACACTTACTCCAGTAGCTTCTGATATTTCCTTAAAGGAAAAGCCATCAAGCTCAGTCAACTCAAATGCCTCCCGTTGTTCAATCGGAAGTTCGGACAAAGCAGCGTCTAATTCTTCCCAAACCAAAGCCCGCAAATATGTAGTCTCGGGAGATGCATCTTTATCAAACATAAGGCTAGAGACCTCCGCCAAGAATGTATCTTCATCATCTTTAGCTGTCACATAAGGCATATCCACCTCCTTATGCTTGCGGCTACGGTCTATGATCTGATTATTGGCCACAGAATACAACCACGCAGACATTTGCTCAATTGGTCTTTCTATCATATCTATTTTTGATAATTGATAAAAAACATTCTGCAAAATATCTTCCCTATCCTCCTTCGAAAAGACTCGTTTAGCTATATAATTTTTCAGCTGCACGCGATACTTATAGAAAATATCGGTAACATTCTGTTGTCCTTTAGCTAAATCGTTCGTCATTCTTTATTGTCGTTGGCCATATCTGATTCAAAACCTCTTCTTTCACATCTTTCTCTCATGTGCTTCCGAATATATTCGCGTCGCTCACTAAGAGGCATATCTTTCATTTTTGCTCTTAATGCATGCCAATAGTAGAAATCTTCATTCCGCTTATCATGGCGAGGATGTCTTCCTAATTTACCAAAACGTCCAAATCCGCCCAACAGTAACCTCGACAGTATCATAAGCCCGGCCGCCTGCCAATAATTGATACCCGTCCACCCTATTATTGAAGGTATCAGAGCATTCCACAGAAGCATTACAACAGCTATGGATACCGCAAAAACAGCAATAAATATAAAAAAGTACGCGATCTTTTTTCTTTTAAAATTTTTCATATTGTTTATCCTTTTATTTCTCAAACTCTTACTTTATCACACTTAAATACAAATGAAGTATACTAATCGTTGCCATCAGTAACGAAGCAACTATAATTGCTATAGGGACAGCCGTTTTACTTATATCTTTCTTTTCCATTATTTATTCTATCTCAAAAATATCTCTATTATTTATGACGAATGAGGCAATAAAATATTTTAGAAAGATTTTTATTAAATACAAAAAAAACTAAATCTAATTCACTTACAACAAACATCAAGCCGAATATTCTATCGAATATATTTACTTTTATGCTCTTTAAATCATAAAGAATGAGAAAAACATTACTGATAGCCGTCTTGGCTTTACTGAGTTACTCAATATTTGCACAAAAGAATAAAAAGCAAGAAATAGATATTCTCCCATACGACAGCACTAGAAACTTTCTTGGAAAAGATGTTCTACAGTACACAGGACAAGAATTATTTCTTAAAGGCCTTGATAAATCTTCACAAAAATATGGGTACAGTGAATTTATCCTCAAGTATAAAAAGGATGACGACATACTAAACGACGAAAAGAACATCTATAAGCCGAATGATAATTACAATTCTCGCTATGAAGATCTGGCAGGAAAATATTTCCTGATTTTAGAAGTTTTGAATCACCCGAAAGCAAAATCAAACAGACAGGATTATGCAGATGATTATTATCTGAAACTTCAGGAAAAATCGAGTAGAGACGTATTGCTTTATAAATACAATGTCGATTCCGAATATACATTTCCATTTATCGTTACAGGATTTTTCCTAAAACAGAAAGCAATACAAACGGGAAAAGAATATGTTCTATCCGACGACATCCTGAAAATGTCACGTAATCTTTCTACCGGAAAAGCGCTATCGTTTACAACCGGTCAAACATGGAAATGTACCGACCTGACAATAGATAACACAAACAATGAATTATCTCTGATATTAGAAAGCAAAGGTGGAGTAAAAACCGCAATCCCCTACTCTCTTTTGAATAACAACGAAGGTATAAAAAAAGTATACACTGCTACTGAAGCTAGCGAGTTGACAAAGAAATATAATGTAAACAATTTCCGCCGTATATTGCAAAACAAAATCAGGGTTGGTATGACCAAAGATATGACTCGCCTGGCATGGGGTGAACCTACAGAAGTCATAAAAAATGGCAATGTAGAACAATGGCTTTATCCGGCAGGACTATTAAACTTCAGAGGCGATAAAATAGTAAGTATAAAATAGTGGATTTTCTTCTACCTTAAGATATAATCAAAGACGTCATACTCAAAGATCCGGCTATAACCTTATCATTAAAAAATCGGACTTCCTCTCCTTTCTGTTGCAAGGCTAAGATATAGAGTAGCGGAATATAATGCTCCGGGGTAGGAATAGCTAGTCGTGCAGAATCGTGCAGATGACTAAAGTCAATCAAAGCATTGTGATTCTCTTCTTGGATTTTATTTTTGAAAATATTATTCAGTTCAAACGCCCAATCATAACCATATTCCGTATTGAAGTCTCCATTTTCTACTTTCACCATCCTGAGATTATGGATCATATTGCCACTACCGATTACCAAAACACCTTTAGAACGCAGAAAAAACAGTTCCCGAGCCAGTTCATAGTGATACTCTGGTCCTTTAAAGTGGTCTATACTAAGTTGTACAACAGGTATATCAGCCAAAGGATAGATATGCTTCAACACACTCCAGCTACCATGATCTAAGCCCCATTCGTAATCAAGTTCTACTGCTTTTACATGATCTTTCACGATAGCTGACAAGTCTTCTGAACCGGGCGCAGCATAGCGCTGATTATATAATTCTCTTGGAAAACCGTAGAAATCATGAATTGTTTTAGGCATATCCATTGCTGTCACAAATGTCCCCCTTGTTTCCC
>NZ_JAIXHZ010000166.1:0-18781 GCF_043392705.1 Dysgonomonas sp. Shenzhen-Wh21 | reverse complement strand
TGAGATGGATATGCGTTCTTTTAATGCAAAAGAAGGCTATGAAGAGCTTTTTGTTGATCATGAAATTCCATCAGATAAAATGTTTAATGAAATACTTGCCAGGGAAAGGCGGCGAAAATTGCGTCGTACAATATACAGAGCAGCTGCTATCGTCATACCATTTATTTTGTTGCTCGGATTGGGGTGGCAGGTTAATAAAAAAGTAGATCTTTTTGGTAAAACAGAGTATGTTGATGTATATGTACCTAAAGGTGAGCGATTACAGGTTCTGTTTCAGGATGGAACAAAAGCGTATCTGAATTCGGATACCCATTTGCGTTACCCTAAAAAGTTTAGTTTGTTTGACAGAAAAGTTTTTTTGAACGGAGAAGCCTATTTTACAGTAGATAAAAACCCTGACAGACCTTTTATTGTACAAATAGATGATGATATGGTAAAGGTCTATGGTACAGAGTTCAATGTTAAGGCATATTCTACCAGTAATCTAATATATTTAGCTTTGGATAATGGTAATATAAGCCTTATACCTTTTACAAAAGGACAATATTACATAAAGCCGGGAGAAAAACTTGCTTATGATCGAAAAACCGGTGAATGTAGAATTACGAAAAATGAGGATACAGGTTTTGTTTCGTTATGGAAAAAAGATATTCTCGCATTTAAAGATACACCTCTAAAAGATGTTATTGCAGATCTCGAACGTTGGTATAATGTTTCTTTTACAGTAGAAGACAGGCGAGCTTATATTTACTCATACACCATTGTTTCGGAGAACGTATCATTAGAGAAAATTTTAAAAGACTTAGAAAAGATCTCTCCTGTAAAATTTACTCTTGATGAAAACACGGTGATTGTCAGCATGTAATAGCCCTACTAAAATAAAATTATAAAAAAAATACACTTCCTAGTCATACTTTTTTTATCCTCGTGGGTCTATTATGTAAAGGACCTATTTTTTAACCTTAAAAAATGTAAACTATGAAACGTGTAATTTTAGCTTTTCTGGTTATGTTTCTGTGTACGACGATAACAGTGTCTGCACAAAAAGTAACTATGAATCTTCAGCAGGCGAAGCTGGAAAAAGTTTTATCAACAATTGCCGAACAGACAGGTTATACTTTTGCATATAGCCAGCCTGTAGTCAATACCGATAGAATTGTAAGCATTGAGGTAACAAACACAGACTTGCCTCAAGTGTTGCAGAAAGTTTTTTCTGGAACAAACATCTCTTACGAAATAAGAGATAAGAAAATCCTTCTTTCTGAAAAGAAAGACGTTAATCAGGATCCCAAGACAACACAACAAGCTCAAAAAATTACAGTAAAAGGAATTGCCCTAGATGAGGCCGGAGAACCTTTGATTGGTGCCAGTGTGTCAGAAAAAGGCACAACAAATGGAACGATGACAGGGGTAGATGGCGATTATAGCTTGACGGTTCCGGCAAATGCTACTCTTGTAATCACCTATGTTGGTTACCATCCACAAGAAGTCGCATTGAAAGGACAAACAACAATGGACTTTACATTAAAAGAAGATTCTCAAGTGCTTGATGAAGTAGTTGTTACAGCATTAGGTATAAAAAAGAAAGAAAAATCTTTAACTTATTCGACTCAAGTTGTCGGAGGAGATGAGCTGACAAGGACTAAGGATCCTAATATGATAACAGCCCTGGCTGGTAAAACTGCAGGGGTTCAAATTAATAGGAGTGCCTCAGGATTAGGTGGTTCGGCGAAAGTTGTTATTAGGGGGAATCGTTCCGCATCAGGAAATAACCAGCCTCTTTATGTAATTGATGGTGTTCCGATGAATAATGCAATTACAGATCAAACTTCTACTTCCATTGGAGGTACTAATGATGCCGGAAATCGTGATGGTGGTGATGGTATATCTAATCTGAATCCAGATGATATTGAATCAATGAATATACTGAAAGGGCCATCAGCTGCAGCTCTCTACGGAAGTCAGGCTGCTAACGGTGTTATCGTTATTACAACAAAGAAAGGGAAAGTGGGACGTACATCGATTAGCTTTAACTCTAATACAACATTTGATAATGCAGCTTATGGTATTCCTGATTTTCAAAATACTTATACCGGAGCAGAAAAGAGTTGGGGAGATAAGATTACAAAAGATTCAAAGTCCGACTACACAGGGGAGTTCTTTAATACTGGAATAACAACTATAAACTCAATTGCTTTAAGTTCAGGTTCGGAAAAGATGCAGACATATTTCTCTTATGCGAATACTTACGGTAAAGGAGTTATTGAGAATAATACTCTGAATAAACATAACTTTAACTTTCGTGAAACAGCAAACTTTTTCGATGATAAACTGACGCTTGACGCTAATATCAATTTATTATATCAAAGGTTAAATAATGGGTCTACACCAGGGGGATATTATATGAATCCATTGGTCGGTCTATATCATTTCCCAAGAGGTGGCGTTCAGGGAGGCGAGTCGTTCGATTATTATAAAAATAATTATCAGCGTTTTAACGAAAGTCGCAACTTATATGTACAGAATTGGTATGGTGGATTCTCAGATATGGATCAGAATCCTTATTGGTTAGTGAATAAAACCCCAAGTGAAGATGTTCGATTACGTACTATTGCAAATCTATCTGTAAATTACAAGATAACTAAAGATTTAAATATTCAGGCAAGAGGTACAGCTGATTATATATCAGATAAATATAATCAGAAGATGTATGTAGGGACTCATAACAATCTGGCTGGAGAAAATGGTAGATATATTACTTACGAAGCAACAATGCTAAGTACTTATGCGGATTTGTTAATGACTTATCAGAAAAAATTAAATGATAAATTTTCAGTATCTGCATCCTTCGGTACAAGTGTTACAGATCAACGAAATAAGTCGCTTCGATTAGACTCTCGTCCGAGTACCTTGTTCTTTCCAAATGTATTTACAGTTGCCAATATCGACCTGAATGGAGGTTATATTACAGAAGAGGATCTACATACTCAATCGCAATCTATCTTTTTTGCAGGACAAATAGGTTTTGCAGATTGTTTATTCCTTGATGTTACAGCAAGGAATGATTGGACTTCCACATTAGCATATACCAAAAGTGTAGATAATGGTTTCTTTTATCCTTCAGTAGGTTTGACATGGGTTATTAATGAAGCTGTTAAGCTTCCAGAATTCATTAGTTTTGGAAAAGTCAGAGGTTCTTGGGCAAAAGTAGGAAACGGTTTGCCTCCATATATTAGCCATCCAATCAATTCGATAGGTGCTGGTGGTTCTCTAATTCAAAATGGCTATGCTCCATTTACTGAATTGAAACCCGAGATGACAAAATCCTGGGAGTTTGGTACAGAATGGAAATTCTTGAATAACCGAATTGATTTTGATTTTACATTCTACAAAACGAATACAACAAATCAGTTGTTTACGATGCCTGCACCTTCAGGATCTGGTTATTCCTACTATTATATTAATGCAGGGGACATCGAAAATAAAGGTATAGAAATCGTATTAGGAGGTAGTCCGGTAATGACTAATGATTTTCTTTGGAAAACTTCAGTAAACTTTGCAAAGAATAGTAATAAGGTAAAAGAACTTGCTGAAGATCTGGATTTCTTTAAGTTTGGAGATCAAAATTCTAATAACTATCAGATGCGTTTATATAAAGGGGGAGCTTTTGGAGATATTTATGGTAGAACATTTGCTAGAGATGATAAAGGGAATATCTTGTATAACGATCAAGATCTTCCTTACGCATCAACAGGCGATTTTGAGAAAATAGCAAATAGTGCCCCTAAATTTAATTTAGGTTGGAGTAATACATTCAAATATAAAGACTTTACATTATATTTCCTTATAGATGGACGTTTTGGGGGCGATGTATTATCAATCACTCAAGCTGATCTTGATCTGTATGGTGTGACTAAAAGGACAGGAGATGATAGAAATAGAGGATATGTGAACTTTGATGGTAAACAAATCAAAGATGTAAAAGGGTTCTATGATGCTGTTGGCGGACGTAGTGGTATTACTGAATATTATGTGGAAAGTGCTACAAATATAAGGTTGAGAGAGCTATCCTTTGGCTATAGATTACCAGCAAAACTGTTTGTTAATAAGTTTGTAAGGGGTTGTGAACTTTCATTTGTTGGAAAAAATTTATTCTTCTTTAAGAATAATGCGTCGTATGATCCAGATGCATCTTTATCTACCGGAAATAACTTACAAGGTATAGATGTTTTTGGTATGCCATCATTGAGATCATTTGGATTTAATTTAAAATTAGACTTCTAAAATCTAGAAAATATGAAAAAGATATTAAAACATACAATTGTCGGATTTTTATTATTGGGATTAATCACTTCTTGTACTGATAGTTTTGAAGACCTCAATAAAAATAAGATAGGGATAGATGAAGAGCAACTTTCTTATGATTTTAACCAGATAGGGGCTTATTTTCCGGGAATGCAGCAAATGATATATTGCAATTTTAATTGGGGATGGGGTACAGACTGGACTTTTCAGGTAATGCAAAATCTAAACGCGGATATATTTTCTGGCTATCTATGCCCGGCAACAGCCTTTGGTGGTGTTACAAGTGATAACAGAACATATTCCTATAAGCCAGGATGGAGTGATCCTGCTTGGGATTATACATATGCTTATATGATGCCCAGTACGCTTATTGTTAAAAAAGAGTCGGAGAAAGATTATGACTTTTATGGACATTTTGATGCTATCAACAAAATACTAAAAGTAACAGCATTGGCTCGTTTATCTGATATATATGGGCCTGTTATCTACTCTACTTATGGAGATTCAAAAACAGGAGGTACATATGATTCTGTTGAAGAATTGTATAAGAATTTCTTTAAAGATCTAGATACAGCTGTTCAAGTACTTAATGAATATGTAAATGCAGAAGAGACTCGTAATGCAAAACCTTTTGCTAAATTTGATATGGCATACGGAGGAGATTATGTTAAATGGATACAATATGCCAATACATTACATCTTCGTTTAGCTATGCGTATTGTTAAAGCTGATCCCAATTTAGCTAAAACAGAAGCCGAGAAAGCTATAAAAGCTGCATATGGTTTGATAGAAGATAATAGTGGTAATTTTACTATTAGTGGAAAAGGATATTTTCATCCACTTACAGCAATTGCTAAATGGGGAGATACCTCTATAAGTGCTAATGTCGAATCAATTTTATCTGGATATCAAGACCCTCGTTTACAAGCCTATGCTTTACCCGTAAATGCAGGAGAACATATTGGTCAAATAAAAGGAATGCGTCAGGGAATTCATAATTTGGCAGAAAACAAGTATGTGCCTGGTGGAGATCCATTGCTTTATAAGATTTCTCCTCCTATTCATATGAATGATAACTCTATGCCTGCAATATTGCTGGTTGCTGCAGAAGCAGATTTTCTTCGCGCAGAGGGTGTCTTGAGAGGATGGAATATGGGAGGTGGTACAGCCAAGTCTTATTATGAATCAGGAATAACAAAATCTTTCAGTCAATGGAAAGTTTCTCTTAGCGATTACTTCAATAGTGATAAGCTTCCGGCAGCGTTTACAGATCAATTACAACCTGCTACAGAAAGTAGCCCCGCAGTATCTAAAGTTTCTCCAAAATGGGATGATGCTGCAAGTAATGAGATTAAACTAGAAAAAATTATTACTCAAAAATGGATTGCCGGATTTCCTGAGGGATATAATGCTTGGGCTGAATATCGCCGCACAGGCTATCCTAAATTATTCCCTATTACTAATAATACGAGCGGAGGTGCTGTTCCAACAGAAACGGGATTCCGTAGAGTTGAATTCTCTGAATCAGAAGTAAGTGGTAATGCAGAGGGAGTTGCTGATGCAATTAAAAAATTAGGAGGTCCAGATTTGCCTATAACTCGTATTTGGTGGGATGTGAACAAAGCCAATTTCTAATCAATTTTAATGTTTTTGGGGATAGAAGAATGCAAGATTATATCTTGCATTCTCTTTCTCCATATTTACAATTTTCTGTATATTTTCATCTACTAAGAAAAACAGATAAATTACTCAAGTCAAATGCCATGATTTACAAAAAACTATTATCAGTATTTATTTTATTATGTCTTCTTTTTTCGGTAAACTCTTGCCGTGAACAAGAGGAGAATATACATCAAAAAATTAATCTAGCTACTAACTGGTATATTCAATCGTCTGATAGCATAGAAGGTAAAGGACACTTTGTATCTAGTTCTCAACAGTCGATAGAGAATTGGTATAGAGCAACAGTTCCATCTACAGTGATGGGTGTTCTTACTACAAATGGAGTTTTTCCTGATATTTTTGTAGGAACAAATATTAAAGATATAGATAAAATCCAGTTTGATAAACCGTTCTGGTATCGTAATGAATTTGCATTGCCTGAGTTGAATAATAATCAGCATGTATCTCTTTGTTTCGATGGAATATCATATTATGCAAATATTTGGTTGAATGGAGAATTAATAGCCTCAAAAGATTCTATATATGGAACATACCGTCATTTCTCTTTTGATGTAACCCCACATGTAAAATCAGATAATAATGTTTTAGCTGTAGAAGTTTTTAGAGCCCGCCCCGGAGATCCTAATACAGGATTTGCCGATTGGAATCCTCGCCCGGCTGACGAAAGTATGGGAATATACAGAGATGTATATTTATCTATAACAGGTAATGTAAGATTGAATAATACATATGTGAAACCTGAAGTAAATACTGAAACGTTAGAGGAAGCGTGGCTTACAATAGAAACTGAAGTTGAAAATCTTACAGATCAGGAAATTTCAGGAGATTTGGTGGGAGAAATAGAATCGAAAGAATTTTCTTATTCGGTTACTTTGGCTCCTTACGAAAAGAAAAAAGTAAAGATAACATCGGTTGAGGCGGCAATATTACACATCAAAAATCCTCGACTTTGGTGGTGCAATAATATGGGTAGCCCCGAACTTTACAATCTGGACTTAAAATTTAAAACAGATAATACTGTATCAGACAGAGAAGATATAACCTTTGGTATACGTCAAATAGAATCTTATCTGACAAAAGAAGGATATAGAGGTTTTAAACTAAACGGAAAGAACGTTTTGCTAAAAGCAGCCGGATGGACAGACGATATATTTCTGCGCGATACTCCTGAGAGCAACGAAATACAGGTGCAGTATGTCAAAGACATGAATATGAACATGATTCGCTTCGAAAGTTTTTGGGCTACAAGCTCTAATATATATGATTTGTGTGATAAATACGGAATAATGGCTGTTGTAGGTTGGAGTTGCCAATGGGAGTGGGAGGCATATTTTGGAAAACCATGTGATGAAATGTATGGTTGTATACTCACCGATAAAGAAATTGATCTTATTGCAGAATCTTTCTCCACACAAGTGCTATGGTTGCGCAATCATCCGAGTATTATATCTTGGATGCCTGGAAGTGATATGCTTCCGACCCCAAAATTGGAAGAGAAATATTTGGCATTCTTAAAAGAGTCAGATAACAGAATCTATGTAGGTGCTGCAAAAGAGAGGACTAGTGAACTGTCGGGTAAAACAGGAACTAAAATGGCGGGGCCTTATGAGTATGTAGGACCAAACTATTGGTATATTGATACTCTTTATGGTGGTGCATTTGGCTACAATACCGAAACAGGAATAGGAGCACAACTTCCGGTTTTAGAATCGATCAAGAAATTTATACCTGAAGATAAAATGTGGCCGCTAAATGATACTTGGAATTTCCATTGTACGACCTCTACAGCTGCAATGAACTCGTTGAAAGAACTGACAACTGTTATAAATAATAAATACGGACAGGCTAAAAATCTGGAAGATTATCTAATGAAGGCTGATCTTGTCAATTACGATGGCACTCGAGCTATGTTTGAAGCATTTAGAGTAAATATAGGCAAAACCACAGGTATTGTTCAATGGATGTTAAACTCAGCATGGCCATCTTTGTATTGGCAAATGTACGATTATTACAAAGTGCCTACGGCTGCTTATTATTCTGTGAAGAAGGCGAATCTACCGCTTCAGCTAATCTATAATTATGGAAATAATAGTATATATGCCGTTAATGAACAGCTAAAAGACATAAGCGGTTACAAGGCTATTGTACAGGTTTTTGATATAAACTCTACCGTAAAAGAGAAAAAAGAAATACTATTAGATATCAGAACAAATACATCTGTCAATATTTTACAACTAGCACCTCTAAAAGAAAATATATTTCTTGCTTTAGAAATATTCAATCAGCAAGGTGAGGTGGTCGCTGATAATTTCTATTGTTTATCTTCTAAGCCAGATGAATATTTGTGGGATAAAACCGACTGGGTGCATACTCCTGCTAAAAGTTATGCGGATTTCAAGAGTTTATCTACTTTAAAAACAGTTGAGTTAGATATTCAGACAAACAAAAAGGCAGAGCAGGATAATATAATTTATACTGTAGAGATAAAAAACCCATCAGATAAAATAGCATTTATGGTAAATCTGAAATTAAAGGATAACAGAGGAGAGATGATTACCCCTGCTTTCTGGTCCGACAATTATATAAGTATATTACCCGGACAAAAGAAAATCCTGGAATGTAAGGTAAATAAAGGTACTATTAGTAACAATAATATAAAGTTGGATATTAAAGGGTGGAACAGCCCGTTGTTGGAGGTTAATATTTAAGGCGCAATTGAATGTAAATTGAAAAACCACTATTATTTGAGAGAACCCTAAAAGTTGACAACTTTTAGGGTTTATTTATATACATGGGTCTCTGATACATTAGACAAATTGATATATAGATTGTAAGAAATGATATTTTTACCATTATTCATACTCAAATGTGCCTCAATCTAAATGTTTTGCTTTTAATTTGTACTCATAATCTTTGCCTTATTCTTTTTTGATATTACATGAAAAATTCAATTCATCTGAAATATTTAATAGTGAATGAAAGCGACCAGCTTTGGGGCTTGACAATTAATTCTGTGGGATATCAGTCTATTACGCCTCAGACGGTATATCCTCCAAGAAATCATCCTACACGCTACTTGTTCTCAACAGAAAGGGGGCGTATTCTGGATGAATATCAGTTATTATATATAACAAAAGGGAGTGGAAAATTTATTTCTAATAGCATCGAAACAAAAAGATTCCAATCGGTAAAGGACGGAACTATATTTTTACTGTTTCCCGGAGAGTGGCATAATTATATGCCGGACAAAAACATCGGTTGGGATGAATATTGGATTGGTTTTAACGGAATAAATATTGATAATAGGGTTGCCAATGGATTTTTCAATCAAAAGAAACCAATTTTTCAGGTCGGGTTAAACGATCAGATCGTAGCTTTATACAAACAGGCAATTGAAATAGCAGCAGAACAAAAATCAGGGTTTCAACAAATGTTGGCCGGAATAGTCAATCACTTGTTAGGGTTGGCATATTCTTTAGATAAGAATTATTCCTATGAAGGTTCCGAAGTTATAAATCACGTAAACAAAGCAAAAATACTGATTCTTGAAAATTTCAGAGATATAAAACCGAAGGATATTGCAAACGAATTGAATATGAGCTATTCCAGCTTTCGTAAGGTTTTTAAAGAATACACCGGATTTGCACCTTTGCAATATATTCAGGAACTAAAAATACAAAAGTCGAAAGAGCTATTGACCAATACCGCCATTCCTGTGAAAGAAATTGCTTATCTGATGGGATTTGAAAATCAAGAGTATTTTTTTACTGCATTCAAAAAGAAAACAAATATTACTCCTTTAGAGCATAGAAGATTTACTCAGGGAGTATGGGAAGATAAAACGAATAATGGGTTTTAGCCTTCGGCCTGTCATAATAATCTTTGTATCATTTTTTTATCCCTTAAAATAGAATCCATCCAGATTTTTCTTTTTCATATTGTTATGTAAGAAAATCCGGATGGATTCATTATTAGTCTTATAGCTGTATCAAATCTGTATATTAAAAGGTTCTATCAGACCTTTTATTTGTTCTTTGGTTAATCCCTCAGGTGTGTATCCGCAAGTTTTGGCAAATGCATATATCTGCGCCGACTTAGAAAGTGTGTCGATCAAATCGAACGTATCTGTCAGATTCTCACCCACGGCAAATACTCCATGCTTTTCCCAAATTACAATATCATGTTTATCGAGTACCGGAAGTGTTATTTGCGCTATAGCTGTAGTTCCGGGCACTTCGTAAGGCACAAGACCTATACCTCGAGGTACAACGATAAACGTTTCAGGGTGCATTCCCCATAATAGATCGTTCAAAGCCTCGCTGCTTTTCAGCTCAGGAATATGGGATAATGCAATAAGATCTGTTGGATGAGTATGTAATACCAGCCTGTTTTTTGATCCTTTTTTCTTGAATGAAGATAAAATAGAAAAATGTGAGGCTAATTCAGATGTTGGCTTTACGTTTTCTACTGCGATAACATCATAAGAGTTGCCATCTTTGGAAACTCTCACGATAGAGCCATTTTTTAAAGGGTCTTTTGCCACATCTCGCATTCGTTTTCCTGTTCCGGTTACGTAGAAAAAGTCACCGGACAATTCTATCATATTCTTAGGAAGCTGAAAACTTGACAAAGGGGGTATGTCTTTGTTTTCATCTCCGACAATATCAGTTATATTTATTGAAATATTTCCGGCATTGCGTTCTGCCCATCCTTTTTGCCACAGATAACCCGCAATTTCGGCTACTTCATCAAGCTGTTCTTTCAGCTTATCGTTAATATTAAAAATCATTTTCTATTATTTAAAGTTGTGGATAAATTATCGAAAATATCAAAATTGCTAATCCTGTTACAAGTATTACAATCGTCTTTTTCTTTACACCTTGCCATTCTTTGAGTATGATACCCCAAATATTACTAAACAAGACATTGAGTGACATCAGGATGCTCCACGAAAAAGCCATCATAACACTTCCCGGCTCGAAGAAGCTTTGCCCTACTCCTAATCCGAAAAACTGAGAATACCATAATAGCCCTGCCAAATCGCAGAATATTAGGTTGTTAATCCAGTTGGATGCTGTGATTGTCGTATAATCTTTGAAACTCTTATTCTTATAGTTTTGAAACAAGCAGTAGCATGCATTTGTAACAAATCCTCCAATAGTGACAAGGAATATAATGGGGTTCAAAGTCAACAAGCTTTCTGAGCCCAATGAGAGGATGTGAGCCTTAATAGGTGCTCCGGCTTCGAGACCAAGATTGAAGCAGGCACTCATTACTCCGGCTAATATTGCAATGAGTAAGCCTTTCTTTAAGGCAAAATCTTTTACAGCCTTTTTCTTTTCAACCTCACTCATGTTGCTCGACTTCAATGCTCCTGCATACCCGATAACGGCTATCCCTGCAATGGCAATACTCACTCCGGTAAGTAGAACCAATCCTTCGCCACTAAACAGATCTTGCCCTTTGAGCAAAGCCGGAATTAACGTTCCGAATGCCGAACATGTACCCAAAGCGAGAGACTGCCCTAACGCAATTCCCAGATAACGCATGCTCAGGCCAAATGTTAAACCTCCAATTCCCCAAAGAATTCCATAGCCGACAGATTTATAAACAGCGACGCTTTGCTGTAAATAAACATCGAAAAGGGACAGCCCGTCCGGCATTGCCAGGAGTGCTCCGACAAAAGGAAAAACCAACCAAGCAAAAATACCTTGTATCAGCCAAAAACACTCCCATGACCAATTTTTTACTTTATTGATCGGAACATAAGAACTGGACTGCCCCAAGCTCCCTATTGCAATTATAACCAAACCTATTATTGTATTCATACTAAGAATGCTTTTTTCGCTTTACAGATATTTTTATATCCTTTTAGCTGTTACATCTTTTTCATACTGTTGTACTTCCCTAATATAGTTTTCTCCTACAGCGATGTTATTCTTGAGACAGAAATAGTCCCAAACAGCATTCCAAGGCAGAGCTTTGGCTTCTTCAAGAAGTGCAAGACGTTCAAAATATTGTTCGTTGGCTTCGTAGTCCCGTAATGTTGCTATTGGCTCAAGCAAAGCTTGTAATAGAGCTTTCTGTGTAGCTCGTATGCCGATCACGTATGCACCTATACGGTTGATAGATGCATCGAAGAAATCGAGACCTATATGTACACGATTCAATGCATCTGCCCGGATAATTTCTTTTGCCAGTTCGATAACATCATCATTCAGTATAACTACATGATCCGAATCCCAGCGAATAGGACGACTTACGTGTAGCATTATCTCGGGAGTATATAATAGTAATGATGAGATTTTGTCTGCCACATTTTCGGAAAGATGGAAGTGGCCTGTATCCAATGTTACTATTTTTTGTTTCTTTGCTCCATAACCCAGGTAGAAATCATGAGAGCCTACTGTATAACTCTCCAGTGCAATGCCAAAAAGTTTAGACTCTAGACAATCTTTCATATTGAGATATTCTGTCGCAAATATATCATCTAATGATTGTTCCAATATCTGACGATATTTGTAGCGGTTTACTGTCAGGTCTTTCATACCATCATGTATCCACAAGTTCATGATACACGGATCATTTTGGAATTTACCCATTTCCTCAGCCACAGCACGACAACGCTTTGTATGTTCAATCCAGAAGTCGCGAATCGCTTTGTCAGGATTTGCAAGTGTTAAATCTCCGCTTTTAGGATGGCCGAATGAGGTAGAGTTGAAATCCAGTTTTAAAGAATTTTCTGTAGCCCATTGCATCCAACCCCTAAAATGAGAAGGTTCGACCTGATCTCTGTCTACTGCTTTATTGCCAAATTCACCATATATCTCATGTAGGTTTAAACGATGGTTTCCTCCTACTAGGGTTAACACTTTTTCAATATCGGAACGTAACTCGTCAATATTACGAGCTTTACCCGGATAATTTCCCGTAGCCTGAATACCGCCGCCTCCTACATTTGTCAGATTTTCAAACCCCGTTACATCGTCAGCCTGCCAACAGTGAATAGAGATTGCAACATCTTGTAATGTCTTAAGTGCAGCTTCTACATCAACGCCTATTTCCGAATAGCGTTCTTTTGCTATTTCAAAAGACTTTAATACTAATTCATTTTTTTTCATGGTCACTTCTTTATTTTTCTATTAATTTCAAAAATTTTTCGTAAGCGTTATTCCACAATTCAGTATCTTGTGGTTCATAAGATTCAAGGGTAAATGACTCGTTGATTATAGTTCTTATCTCCTTAAGAGACTTTACCAAGCCCAATCCTTTGGCCTGCATCATGATATTTCCTATGGCTGTAGCTTCGTACGGGCCAGCTACAATGGGAAGACCTGTTGCATTAGCTGTAAACTGGTTTAATAATTTATTTTGTGAGCCGCCACCTATAATATGTAAAACTTCGATAGCGTGAGGAGATAATTCGCAAAGGCAACTTAATACATATTTATATTTTAAAGCAAGGCTTTCAAAAATACAACGTATAAATTCAGCATCTTCTTTTGGTGCACTTTGTCCGGTTTCGGTACAGAATTTTATAATAGATTCTATCATACTCTCCGGATTGGCAAAGACGGCATTGTCCGGATCAACAAAGCATTGAAAGCCTTTTGCTGTTTTTGCCATTTTTATAATCTCATCGTAAGTGTAGGTACGTCCTAACTGTTCCCATTCTTTACGGCATTGCTCCAGCAGCCACATGCCTGTGATGTTTTTTAGAAAACGAATTGTACCTTCAACCCCACCTTCGTTTGTAAAGTTCATTTTATATGATTGCTCATTTATAATGGGCTCATCTACTTCTATGCCCATCAACGACCATGTGCCGGAACTTATATATGCAAATTTCTTATTCTTTGCAGGTATTGAAACAATAGCAGACGCAGTGTCATGACCTGCTACTGCAATTATCGGAATTGTATTTAATCCACACTCTTTAGCTATTGAGTCTCGAAGCAATCCGACTACTTTCCCCGGTTTTATTAGTGGAGGAATGACAGAGGGATGTACTTCTATCGCTTCTAGTAGTTTATTCTCGATCTTTTTTGTTAACGGATTAAGAAACTGAGAAGTAGAAGCTATAGTATATTCACAGGCTTTGTTCCCACTCAAAAGATAAGATAACGCATCGGGAAGAAACAATATCTCTTTTGCAGATTGTAATGCCGCCGATTTTTCCATCTTGGCAGCATATAGTTGGAATAAACTGTTAAAGTTCATGATTTGTATTCCGGTAAGCTTGTATACTTCTTCTTTTGGGATGAGTTTGAAGTATTTTTCAGGACTTCTTTCTGTATATGGATCTCGGTAAGAACGAGGAAGACTCAATATTGTTCCGTCTTCGGCCACATAGACAAAATCGACTCCCCATGTATCTATACCTATTGCATTAATTGCTATATCCAAAGACGATGCTGCTCGCATGCCTTCCTTTATGGAGTTGTATATAGAATATATATTCCAGTAGTACTTTCCTTGTATCTGTAATATATCATTGCCAAACCGGGTCAACTCTCGCAATTCCAATTTTCCATTATCAAACGTTCCGAGTATAGAACGTCCGCTAGTTGCTCCCAAGTCAAAAGCTAAAAAGTTGAAAGTGTTATTCATGTTTTAAAATTTCTATTCATCACAAAAGTAGATTATAGAAATTTCAAAAAATTACACAATATGATTTTGATATTTTACAATATGATTTAAATAATGAATAGTGCTAGTTGTAAAGGCGGGGCTTATATTTATAACCCGAACCGATATCCTATACCTGATTCGGTAACTAATAGAGTCGGTTTAGTGGGATTGTCTTCTATCTTTTTTCTCAATTGGGCAACAAACACACGCAGATATTGGGTTTGCTCTACATATCCATATCCCCATACTTCTTTGAGTATATACTGATGGGTGAGCACACATCCTTGGTTTTTAACAAATAAACTTAGTAATGAGAACTCTGTTGGTGTTAGGTCTAATAATTCATCTTTTTTCTTCGCAATGTGGTTTGCTATATCCACAGAGAGATCTCCAATTTGAAATACAGGACTCTCGTTTACCATTTGCCCCTGTCTTAGTGATGCTCGTATGCGGGCAAGCAGCTCTCCTGTTCTAAAAGGTTTTGAGAGGTAATCATTTGCTCCCTTATCGAGAGCATGTACAATATCTTCTTCCGAATTGCGTACCGATAAAATAATTATTGGCTTATAAAACCACTCCCTCAGATTTTTCAATACATCTATTCCGTCGATATCAGGTAAACCCAAATCGAGGATAATAAGTGAGGGTTGGTGTGAAGCCGCCATCAGAAGTCCCTCTTTACCCGTGGTGGCCTCTATCGTTTTGTATTCGCTGGCCGAAAGAGTTATTTCCAATAGTCGGCGTATTTGAGTTTCGTCGTCTATAATCAGAATCGTATCTGTATTATTCATCCTGCTTATGCGTTTATGTAAGATACTTTTGTCGGTATTTTTATTGTGAAGCGTGCCCCTCCATTCTGCCTGTTTTCTACACTTATTGTCCCTTTATGAGCTTCAACAAATCCTTTAGCAATAGATAGCCCCAATCCTAACCCACCTGTTGTTTTATGTCCTGTTTTGAAGAACTTATTGAAGACAAAAGGTAGTGTGTCAGGTGCAAAACCTGGCCCTCGATCCATTTCCTGGATAATCAGATATTCATTATCATAGAAAGACTTCAAGCGGATTGATGTTCCCGGGGTTGAGTATTTACATGAATTATATACTAAATTATGCAATACCTGTTCCATCAGCCCGAAATCGAGTTTGACTAAAGGCATTGTTTGCGGTACAACAATATCCAACCGGTAAGGTTTCAGTTCGTCTCGTAGATTATCCGTTACTTTGTTAAACAAATCATTCATGTCGCACCAATCGGTATGCAATGTAATCTTTCCTGTCTCGAGGCGCGATATATTCAATAGATTTTCTACCAGACGGTTCAGCCGTCCCGATGCTGTGAGTATTTCGTTATATAGCTCCTTGCGTACTTTTTCGGGATGTGAATCGGCTAGGAGAGTGTCCGATGCTCCCATAATTGTAGCAATCGGAATCCTTAACTCATGAGATATGGAGTTGAATAGTGTTTTGTACAACTTATCAGACTCGTCAAGCAGATTTGCTTTTTTTGCTTGTTGAGCAAGATCATGATGCTCCAACGTATTCGATATTTGTGTAAGGAATGTATCCCAAAATAGCTCAGTCTCTCCGTTAAATTTCTTTTTAGGTTTTATCGCAACAACTCCCGCTTTCGTTTTCATTCCTTTCAAAGGATAGAAAGTATATTCACTTAAAGAAAGAGTGTCAGTGTATTTTCCTGCCTTTTTCGAATGTTTGAAAACCCATTGTGCAATACTATATTCCGATTCCGTAAAGTCTCCCGGCTTCGCATTTTGTTGTTTTTTCTTTAATCTACCTTCTCCATCTTGAAGAAGAAAATATGCATCTACGCCAAAATAGTTGTTTATATCTTCTTTAGAAACCTCTAAAATCTTTTTTGTGTTTTCTGCATTTACAAGTTGTTTGGTCAGGTGAAATAAAGCGTTTGTTTTTTCGGCTCTCTTGCGTGTCAATCGTTCCTGCTTCCTTACTTTGGCTGTTAGTGTTCCCGTCACTAATGCTACCGCAAAGAACATACAGAATGCCAATAAATCCTCGGGTTGAGTTATCTTTAATGTATATTGGGGTGTTATGAAAAAGAAATCCCATGCTACGGCGCTTACTGCCGAAGCCATCATGATAGGACCCAAGCGGAAAAACATGGATAGGATGAGGATTACAAATAGTAGAATAAAAGATATCGACTGATACCCTGTCTCCCTAACAATAGGTAAGCAAAGCAAAACAGTAGCCAATACGGCTATAAAAGCTATGATGTAATGTTTGTATGACGATGAAAAATCCGGATAAGAAACTAACTTTCTTTTATATTGTTTTGCTTCAAACCCCGGTTCTATAACGTAAATGTCTATTTCTCCACTTTCTTTTAGTAACCGATTGACAAAGTTGTCACGAGAAAATAGCGATGAAAAGAAACTCTGTTTGCCCGATTTACCAATAATAATATGCGTAATGTTTTCTTTATGTGCAATATCCAGTGTCGTGGAGACGAGGTCGCTTCCTGAGGTTATTATTACTTCTGCACCAAACTCTCGGGCAAGATCAATATTTTTAGATAATTGTTCTTGTTGCTCTTCATTCAGCACCTGTGTGTTTTCCACATGCAAAGCGACGAGGTCTGCACCCATCGTATATGATAAATTTTTTGCCCATCGTATCAGCTTGGCAGAAGATTTACTTGGCCCTACAAGAACCAGCAGATGCAACCCCGACTTCCACGGACCAGCTATTTGTTTCTGCTGCATGTAAGATTTAAGCTGTTTATCTACCCTGTCGGCAACAAGGCGGAGCGACATCTCACGCAATGCTGTTATATTCCCTTTCCTGAAAAAGTTTTTTGCGGCTTCTTTCGATTCCGGTAAGGCGTATATCTTGCCTTCTGCCAAGCGGTCGAGAAGAACATTTGGAGTGATGTCGATCAACTCCACATCATCTGCCATTTCAAACAGCTCGTCCGGAATAGTCTCTTTAACGGTTACCCCAGTTATCTGGGCTACGGTATCGTTTCTACTCTCCAGATGTTGGATATTGACAGTAGTATATACATTTATACCATTGTCGAGTAACTCTTGTATATCCTGATAACGTTTTGCATGGCGACTTCCTTCTGCATTGGTATGTGCGAGCTCATCTACCAAAACCAGATAAGGATGTCTCAAAATAATGGCATCCAAATCCATCTCCTCAAGAGAAGTTCCTTTATATTCTATTTTTGTACGGGGGATAATTTCGAGCCCCTCTAATAGGGCGCTTGTTTCAGGTCGGTTGTGAGACTCTATATATCCTACCACCACATCAACTCCTTTCGACAAATCTATATGTGCCGTCTGTAGCATCGAATAGGTTTTGCCTACACCGGGAGACATTCCGAAAAATATCTTCAACTTCCCACGTTTCTTGATTTCCTCTTCCTGATTTATCGAAGTTAAAAGCTTATCAGGATCAGGACGATTTTCTTCCATTTTCATTTCAACTTATCCAGTTCCAAATTTAGCATAAAAACATTTACTCTCTTACATCCGAATATACCAAATTGAGGTGACTCTATCACTTTATCTACTAACATATTTAGTTTTTGCTTTTGTCCTTCCGAAAATCCTCGGGCTTCAGATATGCGTTGTATTTGTATCTTTGCTGCCTCGGGCGAGATATGCGGATCTAATCCACTAGCCGAAGCGAATAACAAATCTGCTGGGACGATGGTTTCATTAGATAATTTATTCTTTGTGATGATGCCTGTTTTTCGTATTTGCACAAGCTCGTATAGCTTCTTACTTGTCAGGCTGAGGTTCGAGCCTCCCGATGCCAGCGTGTTATAATCCGTTGCCGATGGTCGGGGATTGAAATAGATAGCTGTATCTGTTTTTTGACCGATTAGTTCACTCCCTCGCAATATGCCATTGACCTCAACTAATGAGCCATTGGCCTTTGATGGAAAAGCCAATTGAGCAATTCCGGTTATGAACAAAGGATAGATAACGCCTAAAAGCAGAGTCATTATTCCCAATATTTTTAATGATATAATTAATTGACTTTTCATATTTGTTCAGAATATTTGTAATAACATATCTATTAGTTTGATTCCAATAAAAGGTGTTGCAATACCACCAAGCCCATAAATACAGAGCTGAATCACCATCTAAATCTCTACTCCGTAATCTTTG